>PWHA01000097.1 GCA_003554685.1 Halanaerobiaceae bacterium | reverse complement strand
TAAACAGGAGGAATTGAGTAATGAGCAGCAGAACTAAAGAAGATATTCTAAGCATGGCCGAGGAGAATAATGTAAAATTCATCAGACTGCAGTTCAGCGATATTCTGGGAATCGTAAAGAATGTAGCCATTACCCGCGAGCAGCTGACTGTAGCTCTGAAAAAGGGGATTATGTTTGACGGCTCTTCCATTGACGGTTTTGCCAGAATCCAGGAATCAGACATGTATCTCCGTCCTGATCCCGACACTTTCTGTCTTTTCCCCTGGCGGCCAAAGGAAAATGGCTCGGTGGCCAGGTTAATCTGCGATGTCTACTGCCCCGATGGTACTCCCTTTGCCGGTGACCCCCGGCAGGTCCTGAAAAACGTCCTCAAAGAGGCTCGGGAGCTGGGTTACAGCATGAAAGTTGGACCGGAACCGGAATTTTTTCTCTTTGAAAATGATGAGGAGGGAAATCCTACCGTAATTCCTCAGGATAAAGGAGGTTATTTTGACCTTTCTCCGATGGACCAGGCACAGGATACCCGCCGCAATATTATTCTGGCTCTGGAAAAGATGGGTTTTGAGGTGGAAACCTCCCATCACGAGGTAGCCCCGGGCCAGCATGAGATAGATTTTAAATACGCTGATGCTCTACGGACTGCTGACAATATCGGGACCTTTAAATTTGTGACCAAAACCATGGCCAGCGAACAAAATCTTCATGCCACTTTTATGCCCAAACCCATAGCCGGAGAAAATGGTTCCGGTATGCATGTCCATCAGTCTCTGTGTTCCAATGGAGAGAATGTTTTTTATGATCCCGATGATAAACTCTGCTTAAGCAAAACCGCCTATTATTACATAGGAGGACTGCTCAAACACGCCCGGGCCTTTACCGCCATCACCAATCCCACCATCAATTCCTATAAAAGACTGGTGCCTGGCTATGAAGCTCCAGTTTATGTTTCCTGGTCAAGTGCCAACCGCAGTGCTCTGATCCGGATTCCGTCTGCTGACGGAGATGGTTCCCGGCTGGAACTGAGAAATCCCGACCCTTCAGCCAATCCCTATCTGGCCATTGCTGTTATGCTGAAAGCAGGGCTTGATGGTATAAAGAATGAAATTGAACCTCCCCCGGAAGTTGTTAAAGATATTTATCATCTCAGCAAAACTGAAAAAGAAGAACTGGGTATCACCAGCCTGCCCGGTAACATCATGGAAGCTGTCCGGCTTATGCTGGAAGATAAAGTTATTAAGGAAACTCTGGGAAATCATATTCTCAATAAATTCGTCCAGGCCAAGCAGACCAAATGGAAAGAATACCGTTCTCAAGTTCACAGCTGGGAACTGGATAATTACCTTGAGATTTATTAAGGAATCTATAAAAATAACAAAAACTATAAAAACAGATAGATCTATAAAATAGTTAGCATCATTTTAAAACTGATTTGATTCTGGAAATATTCTGGAAATCTAATTTCACAATAATAAACCCCGACCTGGGAATATTCCTGGCCGGGGTTTTCCTTATCAAATTACTGATTTTTTATAGCTAAATCAATTTTGCTGAAAATCGGCAAAAATCTCGCTAAACTTTTTTTCCACTTTAGCCCCTACCGCTCCCTTAAGTTCGGAAAATTTAGCGATCAGTTTCCTTCCTATGTCTGTCAAAGTAGTGCCTCCTGTGCTGCCCCCGCCGGCTTTTCTAATAACAAGTTCCAGACCCAACCTTTTCTCTGCCTTTTCAACCTTACCCCAGGCAGTCCGATAAGACATGTTGAGCTGCCGGGAAGCCTGATTTAAAGAACCTGTCTTTTCTATTTCCTGGAGCAGCTCCATTATTCCCTCGCCTATAAGCTGTTCTCCTTCTTCATTCTCTATCCAGAGACGAAACTCTGGTTTCATGCTCTGCTCACCATCCTTTATTAAGCTTCTGGTTATTAAGCTTCCGGCCTTATTAAAAACTCAACTTTACTAATGAACCAGTTCTCCTGAAAGAAATTTCGCTGTCAATTCCTGCTCTGGTGAATTAAAGAAAATCTTCTTCTCCCCGGTTTCTACCAAACTGCCCTGATGCAGCAGTCCCACCCGATCTGCCAGTCTTCGGGCCTGAAAAATGTTATGAGTCACTACAAGTATCATTTTATTTTCCTTCTTTATATATTTTTTTATCATCTCTTCTATAATGCTGATATTGGTTGGATCCAGATTAGAGGTTGGTTCATCCAGCAGAAGTACCTCGGGCTCAAAAACCAGGGCCCGGGCCAGAGCTGCTCTCTGGGCTTCACCGCCGGAAAGTTTATCAGCCCGCTGATCCTTAAATTCAGTCAAACCCATCTGCTCCAGCAGTTTCTCAATCTCCTCTTTTTTTTCACCACTAATTTCCTCACCTCTGAGCTTCAGAGGATAAACAACATTATTCCAGAGAGAGGTTCTTAAAAGAGCTGACCTCTGAAAAACCGTAGTTATTTTTCTTTTCTGTTTCAGTTCAGGCTCTCTGCCGGTACCAAATCTTTCTCCTTTAAATTCAATTACCCCGGCAGTAGGCTCTTCCAGAAAATCCAGCAGTCTCAGCAGGGTGCTTTTACCCGCTCCACTGGGACCCATCAGGCCAAATATTTCCCCCTGGTATAACTGCATATTGTCAATATTTAATACCTCTTTATTTTGATATTTTTTTCTGAGATTGTCTATTTTATAAACAGGTTTCATCGTTGAAATTAATCAAGCTCCTTTTCCTGCAAGTTTATCATGATGATATTCAGGATAAAAACAATCGTTAATAAAATTAAGCCCAGGGCAATTGCCAGACCAAAACGGCCCTGCCTGGTTTCCAGCACAATGGCCGTTGTCAGCACCCTGGTTCTTCCTCTGATATTGCCCCCGACCAGCATCACTGCCCCTACCTCGGAAATAATGGCTCCAAAACCTGCCACCACAGCCACCACAGAACCCACCCGGGCCTCTTTAATTGTGGTCCAGAGCAGCTGCAGTCTGCTAGCACCCAGAGATTCCATCTGTCTTAAGAGATTCCTGTCAATCTCCATCACCGCTGTCATGACAAAGCCAGCCACCAGAGGGAAGGCAATAATCGTCTGGGCAACTATGATGGCATTGGGGGTAAAAAGCCAGTTCAAAAAACCAAAGGGACCGCTGGCTGAAAAGAAAATAAAGACAAAAAGACCTATCACTACAGGAGGAAAACCCATGCCGGTATAGAGCAGAGCGGTGAATATCTTTTTACCGGGAAAATTGGCCAGTCCCAAAAAGGTCCCCAGAGGCATCCCGATTAATATGGCAAAAATTAAAGCAGTACCTGTAACTCTTAAAGAAACTGATATTATATTAAGTATTTCCGGGTCCAGACCGGTTATTAAATGAACAGCTTCCTGAACCCCTTCAATTATAGTCCCCATCTGAAGAAAATCACCTATTCCATAAAAAATTATAAAAAATCAGGCAGAATTAGTTTGCAGCTTCAAACTCCCAGGCTTTTATCTCTTTATCCCTGGTTTTATGGCTCTGCTGTCATATCTTTAAGTCATTCCGCAAATAATTTTAATCATTCCGCAAATAATATTTTTTTGACTCAGCATCAGGAAAGAAAAGCGGCTGACCATAATAATCTTTACCGAATTCTCCTATTTTATTCTGAATATCATCACTTCTGAAAAATTCCACCAGAGCTTCTGCCCCGGAAATATTAATATGACTGTGTCTCTCTGGATTTACCGGTATAATTCCATAGGGATTAATTAATTTTTCATCCCCCTCAAAAAGCAGGGTAAGATTGGTTAAATTATCCTTCATGGCAAGAAAGGTCCCTCTATCTGTCAGGGTGTAAGCCTGCATTTCATTGGCTGTGATCAGGGTATCTCCCATACCCTGTCCCAGTGAAAGGTACCAGTTTTCTTTCTCTACCTCCAGGTCTGCAGCTTCCCAGAGTTCTCTCTCTTTGACATAAGTCCCCGATTCATCACCGCGGGAGGCAAAGGTTGCTTCTCCTCTGGTACCGGATTGATACATCCTATGCAGCGCCGCTATAAGTTCATTTTCCTTTCCAAGGCCGGCAGGATCACTTTCAGGCCCTGCCAGCACAAAATCATTATACATAATGTGATGTCTTGCTGTTCCATAACCTTTATCCACAAATTCCTTCTCCAGTTCAGGGGCATGAATCAGCAGCACATCAGCATCTCCCCGCCTGCCTATCTCCAGTGCCTGGCCTGTTCCTAAAGCAATTACATCAACCTGATATCCGGTTTCTTCTCTGAAAATCGGCAGGAGTTCCTCCAGCAAACCCGAATCATCTGTGCTGGTTGTGGTAGCCAGCTGAATTGTCTCAGCTTCAATTTGAACTCCAGCAGTAAATACAAATAAAATCACAAATACAG
>PWHA01000096.1 GCA_003554685.1 Halanaerobiaceae bacterium | reverse complement strand
CTGGAAGCTCTTGATTGTCGGCGAGGGTCCAGAAAGGGATAATATTGTCAGGCAGATTAAAAAATATGATCTGAGCGATAAGATAATCCTTACCGGCTTTGTTGATAATGTCAATGATTATCTGGTTCAGGCTGACCTCATGGTTCACACCGCCCGGATTGAAGGCTTTGGGCTGGTGCTGGTGGAAGCCATGGCTGCCAAGCTGCCGGTGGTGGCAGTAGCTGCCAGCAACATTCCCGAAATCATAAAAGATGGCGAGGTGGGTCTACTGGCTGAAAAAGAAAGCCCGGGAGATCTGGCCGAAAAAATAAAATTTTTACTGAAAAATAAAGAATTAAGGGCTGAGTATGGCAGTAAGGGCAAAGAATTCGTCAAAGAAAACTTTTCAATCTCGAGAATGATAACTGAGTATGAAGAGTTAATCAATTATTAGCCAGGGTTTTATTGATGACAGAGTTCAACTTCTTATCAACTGCGGATTTTGTTGTTTGTTCAGGCTGAAATTTAAGTAAATTTCAGCCTCTAATTATCTCCAACTAATCATGATGGAACCCGGTACCCACCAGATACGCCCCCACCCTCAAAAAAAATTTGCCCGGGTATAACTGATATGCTATAATATAGAAAAGTGATGGGGTAAAAGTGGGGTGATAAATCACATGGAATTTAATATCGAAGAAGTTTTTAATATTGTCAAAGAGCCCGATCATTCACGTGAAGTGCTCTTGAAGTTTCAGGAGAAGTATGGTTATGATTCAGTTCAATTATACAGGTGGTATAAGCAAGGCTTGATAAATCTTAAAGAACTAGATATAAGCAAAAGAGAGTTTGATTCCTGGATCCATCACTTTATAGTTTACAAAGAAAGTGGTGGGGATTTATGGGAATTGAGTACTGAAAATAATTTTTCTGAAGAGGGGGGATTTCGTTAACCCCCTCTTTTTATTTTAACTAATGGATTTTAGCTAAGGGAACGATTTTTAGGTTTGCAGGTTATTTCTTTAATATATAATCCTTTAACCGGATGAAAGAACATGCTGAAGTTTGAAGCAGTTTCTATTATCCCGTTATTTGAACTTATAGAAATAACCTCTTCTCCAGTTCTTTAGATTCAAGAACTTGAATTTACTGGTCAGCAGGAAATAACTCCGCGATTATTTTCACTTCACTGTTTATTTCTCCCCCAATTCCATTTAGTATTTCCCCTCCAAACCATCAATTATATTATTATAAAAATCCGCGTTCTTATCTGATAAAGGATATTTGCTTCTATTATTTAAGTAATTGATAGTTATATATATACTAACAATCACATTAAATTGATTAATTTTTAATTCAAGTTCATCAGAATAAAGATGGCTCTTGCAACTTTCATGTGTCTCCTGGTTGGCATGATGCTCACCATCTTTAAAATCTATTCTAAAAAACTTTAAGGATTCACTGCGTGAATCTGGCTGAAAATGATAGGAACAGTTAGAAAATGATAAAAAATCATTATAAGCTAGTTTTTCAGCATTCTCATCTATATCCAAAAATACTTCGCCCCAAAATTTGATTTCTTTAGATAAAATTTGCCAGCCAATTATTTCTCCTTTACTGTTGATATGGATCTTATTATCAAACAGCTTGTTTATATCTTTGGGTTTTTTGATGAGATTGTAATCTGACAGTAATTTAGCAAGATCTTTGAGATAATTATCGGGATAATAAATCTTCATTAGATCAACTCCAATATTTAATATGAATCTCATTGATCTAATAATTATCCCTTTGTAAAAATATTCCTGCATATTTTTGTAAAATAATCATGATGAAACCCGGTACCAACCAAATACGCCCCCACCCAAAATTGCTACATCAGCGTTCCGGAGAATACCTGCCAGGCCAGAGCCGATTTTGCTACGAGGCTTAAAATAATATACATCTTTTCTCCAAAAAGGTAATCCTGCCAGGGGCCGGTCTTTTTATACTGCAGAAACTGATTGAGGGCAAAGATGTTGAAGAAGATGAAAAGAGAAACAATGATCGCAATAACAAAGCCGGGAACATCAACCGGTGAACGGGAAACAGATGAGAGAAATCTGATGACTATGGCTATCCAGGGAGCAATCCCGGCAATGCAGCCAAAAATAAAGGGGGTCCAGACCACTTTATCTGTCAGCTGATTGTATGTTTCCATAAGCCAGCCGAAAAATATCATGGATGCATTGACCGCAAAGAGAACTACTAAAAAGCTAACATCTGTGATTCCAACCAGGGCAGCAATGATAACAATCATGAGAGAGCTGCTCAGGGAGTACTCAATCCAGCGGGCCCGATTGATGTGATTCTGCAAATTCTTCTTATACCAGCTAAAACCAAAAGTGGATACTGAAAGATGAGCGATTGAGGATAAAAACATGAAAAGGGCAACAAAGATACCCAGCCTGAGATCAGTTAAAACTTCAGTTCCTATGAGCTCTGTCCCGGGAGGGCCCATGAGATAGGAACTGGTTAGAGAAATGGTGAAATCAGTGCTGAGCCAGACCATTAAAATTGCCTGGATTAAATGCAAAAATCCCATTGTTAAATTAAAAGTTTTCAGCTTCTTAAACCTGCTGTTCTGCATAATTTTACCTCCTGAATTGCCTCCGTATTGTCATTCATTTATTTCCTCTTTCCTATCACAGTTGAGATTAAGTTCTCTTTATTTATTATTCTTGCTGCCAGCAAATATTTCCTCTTTTGTGTTGAGATTCAAACTCACCCCGGGCCATTTTTTGGTAAACAGCAAAATATATTAACTCAAATCATATATTTTTCTGAGTTTGACCCCCTGATGGCGATATCTCGCTGAATGCTTTAAATAATCGAATGAAATTTTGCTAAAACTCACAAATTAAAGAATATTTTTTACCTTAAAAGCCTGCAAAACCAGAGATTCCAGGACCTCTAGCGTATGTTTTTTGAGTTCTGGGATTAGCACTCCCTAGGATAGGAAACCGCACCACAAATCTGCAGCTGCCTGTACTTACCTCCAGCTCCATTTTAGCAGCCGCCCTTTACTAAATTTGTCGAAACTCGTCAGGGAACCCGGTACCGACCAAATACGCCCCCGAACGGTTTCTTCTGCGAGGTTGTTTTTTTTATACTTATAATGTACAATATAAATATACAATATAAATATACAATATAAGAACACAACCACTATAAGGGGGTTAGTAATATGCCCAGAACCAATAAGAAAAACCATACTTTTTTTCTACCGGAAGAACTTGTAGATAAATACCGCAAATACTCTAAGCAAGATTATATACCGTCAATGAACGAGGGGGTACGGAGAGCCTTGGAGGAGTATTCCCAAGAGATAGAGAAGGAAATCCTTCGTCAAAAAATGGAAGAAGCTGCAGAGGATCCGCAGTTTGTCGAGGACCTTGAAAAAACTATGAAGGCTTTTAAGCATGTCGATTCAGATACGGCCAGGAAGTTGGACTAATGGCTAGTTACCAGTGGAAGACCTTTTGGGCCGATCTTGAGCCAACCCGGGGATCTGAACAGGCAGGAAACCGTCCAGTATTGGTGGTATCTTCAGAGGCAGTGAACCAGGCTTTGCCAATCGTGACCGTCCTTCCGTTAACTGCTGCTAGAGAAGGAAGAAAAATATATCCTACAGAAGCACGCTTGCCAGGTGAAAAAGCCGGTCTACCGCATGATTCGATCGCTATGGCACACCAGATCAGAACGATTTCCAAAGAACGGATAGGAACGGAGTGTGGGGCCGTTAACGATGAAGAGCTTAAAACAAAGGTGAAAAATGCACTCCGGACTTATTTAGACCTTTAAGACCCCTGGATGGCTTGTCCCTCTTTGATTCGTTATCTATAAAAGCTTAAAAAATCAGAGCCATAATTGCCTGAAAACAGTTAGGCGCATCTGCCGGGCGGACGTATCCTGCAAAATTTTTGCATAATAATGGGGGCAGTGAAATTAAGAGGTATATTTCTGGATATCCCGGGAATTTTCTTTTTGAGCTCGATTTTTCCCTCCGCTCAGCCAATTAACTCAAACCTTTTCTCTGTGAGGTTTGCTTTTTTCACACTGATAAAATACAATAAAAATAAACAATATCAAAACTTGACCATATATGTGAGGGAGGAGATATAATGCTGGATAATTTTTCATTTAAGGTGCCCGGCGAAGTTAAATTCTATAGCATTGAAATATTACCCGGGGTTGTAGAGGAGAAAGCTCTAAAAAAACCACTTTTGGTTTCAGATAATGGTTTAAAAGAGGCAGGATTGGTAAAACGGGCCAAGGATATTTTAAACGATGAAGACGTCGACTTTGAATCATTTTTAGATGTACAGCCAAACCCTTCAATCGAAAATGTTGAGAATG
>PWHA01000131.1 GCA_003554685.1 Halanaerobiaceae bacterium | reverse complement strand
GTGAAAAAAATAGGCTTCTCTATCTGCTGCGGTTGAGCTGGCAGAAACCTGAGAATTTCCCTTTTCACTATCATTGCTTTTTTTCTGCCTCCGGGGCTTCTGACCCGGCAGATTGCGGAGCTGTTCCCTGAAATCCATAGTTATCTTTCCTCTCCCAGGCACTCAAAATTAAAACAGCATGCTCTTTGGCCCTAAGGCCCACCTCACTGCCCGGACCAACACAGGAGGGACAGCCCTGCTGGCAGAGACAATCCTCCACCAGCTCCCGGGCCCTCTCCAGCAGTCGGCTGTGAACCCGGAACATCTTTTCGCTTAAACCAATTCCGCCGGGATAGCTGTCGTAGAAAAAAACCGTGGGCAGTCCGGTATGGGGAGAACGCACCTGAACTGTATCCTTGATATCCCGGGGATCACACAATAAAAACAGGGGGGCAATATTGATAATCAGGTTGGCCAGCCCCAAAAGTCCATTCTCCAGGGCCTCCCGGCCCAGTTTTTCTCGCAGGCGGGAAGGCACTGTGAACCAGTAGGCCGAGGTATGCATCTCCTGTTCCGGCAGATTAATATCCCCATAACCCACATTCTCGTGAGTATTAAACTTCACCTTTTTAAACATGGTGGCCCGGGCTGTGACCGAAACCTCACCCCAGGCATAACTGTAATCTCCCTCTCCTGCAGTTTCAAACTCCTCCAGCACCCGGAGGTCAACGGCCAGAGAGGCGTCGGTGTAGTAATTAACATCGACCTCCTCCACCAGAGCCCGCCGGTCCTCAAAATCCAGTTCCTGAACCTGATACTGGCCGGCCCCGTGCAGGTAGATGGCCTTCTCATGAATGGTGGTGGGGGCACTGAAATAATCAACCCTGCCGATAACCTGATGGCGGTTATCGGTGGTATCAATTACGGCAAAGTCATCGCTGGCTGCACTCCTCAGGCTGATATCAGCGGCAGGATATTTATCTGCCATCCAGTAATACCGGCCCTGGCGGTAGCGGAGAACCCCCTCTTCCTCAAGATATTCCAGAATTTCGGGAGTTGATTCCACCCCGAAAATTTCGTCCTCCTCAAAGGGGAGTTCAAAGGCCGCGCACTTCAAATGGGACATTAAAATCAAGAGATTATTGGGGTTGATCAACCCGCTCTCCGGAGGCTGCTGGAAAAAATATTCTGGATGATTGATAATATATTGATCCAGCGGACTGGAGGAAGCCACCAGAATTGTCAGCGATCTCTCCCGGCCCCTGCCAGCCCGGCCGGCCTGCTGCCAGACCGAAGAAATCGAACCGGGGTAACCGGCAATCAGACAGGCTTCCAGCTGACCGATGTCAATCCCCAGCTCCAGGGCGTTGGTGCTGACAACCCCCAGTATCTCTCCCTCCCGCAGACCTGCTTCAATCTCCCGCCTTTCCCCCGGCAGATAGCCGCCCCGGTATCCCCTGACTTTCCGGGAGGAAGGCAGCTGCTCCTTGAGATAGGATAAAATCAGCTCGGTATTAAGCCGGGTTCTGGCAAAAACAATGGTAGAAATTTCATTCAGCAAAAGTCTACGAGCTAAATTTTTGCTTTCCAGAACGTAACTTTTTCTAATACCCAGCTCCCGATCAACGACCGGGGGATTATAAAAGAGAAAATCCCGGGGACCGGCGGGGGCGCCATTTTCCGAGACGACCTCGACCTCGGTTTCGGCCAGCCGGGAAGCCAGTTCTCCGGGATTGGCGATGGTGGCCGAGGAAAAGATAAACTGTGGATCAGAGCCGTAGAAGCTGGCAATCCTTTTTAATCTTCTCAAGACATTGGCCACGTGGCTGCCAAAAACTCCCCGGTAGCTGTGCATTTCATCGATAACTATATAATTGAGATTTTCAAATAATTTAACCCACTTGGTGTGATGGGGCAGGATGCCGGTGTGCAGCATATCGGGATTGGTAATCACAATATGGGCAGCCTGCCTGATGCTTCTCCTGACCTCGGGCCGGGTATCCCCATCATAGGTGAATGTTTTGACTCCGCTTTCCAGACTTTCAGCCAGGTCATGAAGTTCGGCCAGCTGATCCTGGGAGAGAGCTTTGGTGGGGAAGAGATAGAGGGCCCGGCTGCCGGGATCTTCAATAATTTTATTCAATACCGGCAGATTATAGCAGAGAGTCTTGCCGGAAGCTGTAGGAGTAACCACCACCGGGTTCTTACCCTCAAGAGCCAGCTCAACTGCTTCTTTCTGATGAGAATAAAGCCTGCTGATCCCCCTGTCCTCAAGGGTTTTCCGAATTTTATCTGAAATTTCCCGGGGAAAGTCAACATATTCTGCTGGCGAACCGGACAGTTCCTCCCGGTGGGTCAGAGAAGGCAAATTTTTAAGCTTCTCGCGCAGCTGAACCAGATTCACAGTAAAACCTCCCGCTGGTAAATCTGTACTAAAGCTAGGACTGAAATAATACCAAAATACTTAAAGATTTTTAAAATATTATATCAATGATTTCAAAAGCTATAAACCGGCCATCTTTAAAATAATTCTTTACTTCGGGACTAAATCCTGCCTGGACTGAATTTCCTCTTTAAAAATAAAAGGCCATGCGGCATTATGCTGTTGCAGATAACCACATGACAAAAATCAAATCCGGCTGGATTTTGTCAGTTCAGGATAAAGTTCCCCCAGACAATATTCCAGCTTACTATTAACCAGAAATGGAGCAGCACTGCAGCCAGAAAACCATGCCTTTTATACTGCCAGGCTGCCAGCAAAGCCAGAGAAAGGTTCATCAGAATAATTTTTAAAATTAATAGATCAGACATCTCAGCCAGAGAGGCCGTTTCCAGGGCTGACAGCAGTCTATAAAAATGCCCGGCGGTAAAAATAACCGCTGCCAGCAGAGCAGCCGTCCAGAATAGTCTGCCGCTGACCTTTCTCCGGCTGAAAAACTCATATTTCCCAAAAAATTTCATCAGGCTGATAATTAAATAGATGATAAAGGGAATCAAAAAAAGTCGGTACATTAGTTCAGCACTGATAGCTGATGCCACCCCTGAAATTACTGCCACAGAAAGCTCTGGATGGGGGAGATGACCCAGTTCATGAAGAGGGGCCAGGGTTATATCAAGCAGAATATAAAACACTCCCAGAATAATTCCAAAGACCGCTGGCTCCAGGATAAACCTTAAATCAAAATATTCCCCGGGATATAACCGGGGTAGTTCCATTTCGCCGGCCAGCCTCAGACCGAACAATCCCAGAATCCCATAAAGAATAAAAGAAGCAGCCATATTAAATATTACAGCCAGCGGTTCAACCTGAATAATTTCTCCGGTTATAAAATGTCCTCCTTCGGGCAGCAGGGTGCTGAGCCCACTGAAGACAGCTAACACTAACAGCAAAGCCAGATAGCTTTTAAAGGCCCGGTTGGTTTCCTCAGCCAAGTTCTTCACATCTCCTTGATTGATTAATAAATTAAATCATTTATTTTACTGGTCGCTCAGATGTTATCTTCTCTACTGCCCCCCTCCTTTCCTGCAATATTGATTAACTCTATATTGTTTAACCAATAATAAAATACAACCAATATCAAAATGGGACCCCTAAAATGAGGGGTCCCAGCATTACTTTCAGCATAATTATCCAGCAAAAAACTATACAGAGTCTTTTTCTAATAAATAATTCTTCAAATAAGATAAAACTATTTAGTCTGGATTAGATGAATAAATTTTCCGCGGTTCATAAGCAGTAACCGGGCTGCAAAGAAAAATTTTACAGTAGCTGCCAGATACAACACCTAGCGTCCCATAAAAGTCATCAGCAATGGCAAAAACAATAGAATTGAGCCAGCAAATATAAAAGTCCAGGCCAGCTGCCGCTGAAAATCAAGCATTTTAACTTCTTCCATATCGGTATTGAAAATCTCGGCAATTTCAAGCTCCTGCCTGTAGAGAACAATTCCGGTCAGCAACAACAGCATACCCAGAAATATTAACAGATAAATAATTCATCACCCCTTACATTACTTCACCTCCAAGAGGTTATCATAGATTTTATCCGAATGCAAACAGTTTAGCTGACAAAATGTAAAAAAGTCAGCACTTCAAGATAATCCTGAGAAGAAAATTCTACCAGATAGTTCTTCTGACGGGCTCCGGGATAATTGCCAGCTCTGATGGCATCCTTCATCCGGCGGTAGCTTAGACTGAGACTGAAATTCTCTTCCTCCTGACCCAAAACCTTAAATCTGTCCAAATTTTTGACAGCCCGGGCTGTCCCCTTCTGAATCCGCCGTCGAGCCTCACCCAGTGGCAGAGTATGAACAGCCTGGCCCCTGCCATATTTAACCACAGCAGTTTCAATTCCTGGAATCAGTTCCAGAGCCTGCTGGCAGCAGACATTATCCCCCGAAATAAAACCCACCG
>PWHA01000026.1 GCA_003554685.1 Halanaerobiaceae bacterium | reverse complement strand
TCCTTGTATCTCAAGCCTGAGTCCCTGTATCTCAAACCTGAGTCCTTTTATCTCAAGCCTGAATTCTTGTATCTCAAGCCTGAATTCTTGTATCTCAAGCCTGAATTCTTGTATCTCAAGCCTGAGTGATTTAAGCCTTAATGATCTTTAAGTTAGAGTGCTCTCACAATTCGCCATGTTCCCTAATTCCCTAAAACCGAAAAGACCTTTTAAATCGGACTCTCAGTCATAATAGCGGGAAAGAACTTCATTGCTGTGTTTAGTAAATCTTTCAATTGCTTCTTCAAGTGTCTGGTCGCCGTTGGCCACCCGGTTTAATTCACCTTCCATACCGGCACCTTCCACATAGCCGCGCCATTCACCCCAGCCCTGGGTAAAGGTGTTTTTCGTTTCCATCTCACCCAACTCCAGAATAATCTCCAGATTACCGGGAGATCTATCGGGCTGCAGCCATTCATCAGTCTCAGCCAGTGGCTGATATATAGGAACTTTGCCAGCCATATAGCTTTCCAGGGGTCGATCTTCACTCACCAGAAATTTCAGGAAATCCATGGACTCCTGCACATATTCGGTGTCAGCAGAAATGGCAATAGAGTCAGGCCAGACATAGGAGTAATAACCCTTTTCCTCTGAAGAAGGCCCGGCAGGAACCTTGGCAATTCCCCAGTCAAATTCACCATCAATTATACTGCGCATTTCTTCGACCATCCAGGAGCCATCAACCCACATAGCTGCCTGCTGGAGAGGAAAAACATCCTGCTGCCTGATACCCTCCATCATGGCCGGTTCTGGCGAAACTTCATAATCATTGGCAAGTTCACTCAAAAACTGCAGGGCCTCTGTGGCGGCGGAATCAATTTCAACTCTGGTCCGGTCATCATTTAACACCCGGCCGCCGTTGGCATAGATCCAGGGCTCAACATGGGCGTAACGACCGTACCACCAGAAGCCATATGACTCAGGAGGGTTGTTGAGAGCGATGGCTGCTTCCTTGAAGTCATCCCAGGTCCAGTCATCATCGGGATAATCGATTCCGGCAGCATCAAACATATCTTTGTTATAATACAAAACCGGAGTTACCCAGGCATAAGGCATGGCATGGAGTTCACCGTCAACCATAGGATATTTGACGGCTGAAAATACCTCAGTGAAATATTCGTCCTCAGTAATATTTTCTGCTACGAAATCTTCCAGGTTCAGAAGGCGCCCCTCCTCAGCCCACTCCTCAAAATACCCGGCAGACATGTTGAAAACATCCGGCAGCTGCTCAGCAGCGGCCATAGAAGCCAGGTTGGGCCAGTAATTTCCAGGATTCATAGCGGTAAATTCGATATTTATTCCGGGGTTCTCTTCCTCATAAAGAGAGATCAGCTCCAGTTCAGCATCCTGAAATTCCGGATCCCACATGAAATACCTTAAGGACAAGGATTCGGCAAAAACAGGAACTGCAGCCACCATCAGACAGATTACCATAATCGTTAAAACCAGTAGACTTTTCTTCAAATTAATTTCCCCCTCTGATTTAGATAAAGTTTAATACTTCACTATATTTTGAAAAGTTATCCTTTCTCATGTTTCTTCCGCAAAAAGGTTTAAGTATTATCAATTTCACTATCAAAAAGGTTCAAATGTTATTTACATCATTGCTATTTATCTCGTTGTTGTTTACTTTATTGTTATTTTCCTAACTGTTGCTTATCTCGTTGTTGTTTATCTCGTTTTTGTTTACTTAATTATTATTTACCTCGTTATAATTTATCTCACTGTTATTTATCTCGATGTTATTCATCTCACTGTTATTCACTTCACTAAGGATATCATTTATTATCTTTTAGGTATTATTTACATAATCTATGGATGTTATTTGAAACACTATAGGTATTATTAAATCTATTATTGGGTGTTAGCTGGGCCGCTATAAATATTATTAATGTTACTATAAGAATTATTTAAATCATTATCTTTAATTGCTTGTAAACTATAGTAGATTTCTAATCAATACTTTGCATCATAGGAAAAGCAGCAGCTAGAATGTAAGTTATTATAAGCAGTCTATAAAGCAGTATATAGTATTTGCTAGTAAATATTTAATTAATTAACTGGTCAATTTGGTAAATAAACCCTTTTGCGGTTTAGCTTTATCATAGTAAAACTATTCATTCAGCAGTCCTACCACCGGTACCATTCGTTCTCCAGCAAAGCCCTCGTTGTGCTGACAGCCCATTAAGCCAGCAGAACTAATTAAAGGTTGAGAATGATAAATTATATTTGTGGAACCACCTCCATCCAGATTGATTGCCCGCTGATAGTCCCTGCTGACAGCCAGGTCAGCCAGCTCTTTTAGAGTCACACCCGAGGAGAGGTCTTTGCCGCCAATTTTAACTGCCAGGGAAACTCCTTCCACCCCAAGCAGACCCAGGTCACCATTATCCTTTACCCCCAGCAGCAGGCGGGCAGCCCTGGTACTATCAATATCGGAGGCAAAATCAGTGGGCGTCACCCCGCAATCCCCGGGATGAGCTAGCGCCTCAGCCGAGAAGAACTCCTCCTCCTTCAACGATTTTGCGGTGAGAACCCTGCTACCCCCGGTCACCAGTGCGGGGCCGGCCTGAATTCCCTGATGGTATTCAGCTCCGGAGGCGAAGTGATAATTAATCCTTTGAGCGGCTGCCTCTTCAGGATTGAGCTCCTCGGCTGGCAGGGCCAGCACAAAACCGTTTTGCGGGATAGGTGCCCCGCCATCCGGGGCATAACCAACCAGGTCCCGTCCGATGATAATCAGATGACAGTAACCCGGCTGTTCCGGGGTGCGGGAGCAGGTACAACCCCTCTCCTTCAAGCCAAAAAGTCGGTTATAGATTGAGCGGGAGCTTAATTTATTCAAAGAAAAGTCCCGCAGGTCATAGAATTTATCGCCCAGCTTAATCGCAAAGTCCTGAATGCCGGGCTTTTTCAGCTGCCACTGCCCTCCGGGCGAGTTCACCAGGGCAGCCCGGCGATAGATTGCCGGACTCTCAATCACTGAGTCCCGGATCAATAAATTGTAATGTTCTCCCAGCAGGGAAAAAGGGTTGAGATGATCCGCCAGCTCCAGGAGGAAAAAGCTGGAGTTAAAGACCAGAGGGAAATTGCGAGTGGAGGCCAGCCGGGAGGGGAAATCCACCGCTCCAATTCCTAGAAAATCCCGCTCTGGTTTAAATTCCTGCAATTTCAGGGAGGTTGAGCCCTCATTGCCTGCAGCAGCCTGGCAGTAAAGCAGCAGCCGTTTCTCCCGGGTAAGCCGCTGGCTGAAGCGGGCCGCCTGGCGGGTAATATCATCTTCTGATTTGCTGATCTTAAGCTTTCCCTCCTGAATTGTGAAATCCCGGCGTTTAAAGACCTCCAGCAGATAATAATTTATTGCTGCATTTAAGGAAAAGCAGATAACACTGGAATCCGGGGTCGGCAGGGGTTCTGACAGTTTTCGGCTCTGGTGGTAGCCATCCCAGAGAATTAAGATTTCCCGCGCCTGCTGGCTGCAGAGCCGCTCCCGGGATGATATCATCCTGGCGATTGATGCCAGTTTATCCCGGGAGGGGTTTTCAACCTGCTGAAAACGCAGGCAGGAACTGGAGGAGATAGTCAATTCCACATAATCAAAGTAGCTGCCATCCTGCCGCTGCTTCTTTCCGCAGCTCAGGTTGGTTGATTGACTGGCAAATTTTTCAGTTAGCTGCATGACAATTCTCCTTTAGCTGCATGACAATTCTCCTATTTTAATGATTTTGCTGCTGCCACCAGATCCCCGTGTTCAATGATTTCTCAATTATCATCCGGGCTATTCCCCGCTCCAGAGGTTTTTCATAGTGCCGGCTGACTTCGGGCAGATGGAAGACCTGGTCAACCCGCTCGGCAAATTTATTCCGGACCTCCTGAAAGATCAAATCGTTGTAGTCAAATACATTCCCGGCCAGAAAAATCTCCCTGGGATTAATTAAATTGGTGATGGCAATCATCATTTCAGCAACTCGGTTAGTATAGCGGTTAAGTTCCTCTTCAATTTTGGGATTATCCTTAACATACTGCTGATACTTAGCTTTAATCCGGGCAATTTCCTCGCCGTTTTGAAGATAGTTATAATAGGGTTTTTTATTCATCTGCTTGATGTATTCATTATTGTGGATAATTTCAACCAGCTCACCGCTCTTGGAAACAAAAAACCTATTGTCCCCGGCCCGATTGGTATAGCCCTGAAGAATCTCATTATGGATCACCAGAGCCAGCCCGATTCCCTTGCTGAAATATATGACTGCCGCGATATTTTTCCGGCTGTCATTCTTTTTAATGCTGGGCTTCAGGGTGTTCCGGGCATAAACTCTAACATCGGTTTCGACATATACTGGAATCCCCAGCTGCAGTTCCAGACTAGAGGCTAAG
>PWHA01000349.1 GCA_003554685.1 Halanaerobiaceae bacterium | reverse complement strand
TTTAAAACACATATTTCCCGGGCGACTTTAATAACTTCTTCCAGGCGATGGCTGATAAAAATAAAAGTTATACCCTCTTTTTCTAAAGTTTCAATAACTTTATATAACACGCTAACTTCAGCCGGGGAGAGTGCAGAGGTTGGCTCATCCATAATTATCAGCCGGGCATTCTTACTGATAGCTTTAGCAATCATTACCAGCTGCCGTTCTCCAATACTGCAGTCTGCTATTTTTTTCTCAGGATCGATATTAACATTAAGTCTATCAAAAAGTTCTTCAGTCTTCTTTTTCATGAATTTTTTATCAGGAAAAAACTTGCCTCCGGGAAGGCTGGGCCCTAAAAATATATTATCCATTACATTCATATTGAAACAGAGGGGAAGTTCCTGATGAACCACGCTTATCCCCATCTTTTCAGCCTGTTTGGGGCTTTTTATTTTCTGGGGCTGGCCTTCAAAAATAACCTGGCCCCTATCAGGTTGATGAATTCCATCACAGATTTTTACCAGAGTGGATTTGCCTGCTCCATTTTCTCCAATAAGGCCGGTGGTCTGGCCTTTTTTAACTGTAAATGAGACATCATTGAGAGCAACTGTGCCTCCAAATCGCTTGGTAATATTCTGGAATTCTAATATGTTTTCACTCATGAACTTACTCTCCTCCCTCAATGAAAAGCAGGGGGCTCTTAAATAAGCCCCCTGCAAAATCTTCCTTTTATCTGTAGCCCTCATCAGCAAGGTCAATTACCAGATCAACATTATCAGCATCTATTACTCCTCCACCTGTGTCGATATCTACAGGATGAATGCCATATTCGTTATAGAGATAAAGGGCGTGAACAGCATAATATCCCTGGAGATAGGGGTGCTGGTCAATAGTAAATTGAGCATATCCATCCTGGATACCAGCCAGAGTATCCGGAGTTAGATCAAAGCCTCCGGCAAAAACTTCACCAGCAACACCTAGGTGTTCAACTGCATGTACCCCTGCCTCTGTCGCTGTGGCACTGACACCAAACCAGCCGTCGACATCAGGGTTGCCAGCATGATAATCCATAATCGTTTCCATAGCTGTTGTTAAATCAGTAGTTGTATCAAGCAGGTCAATCTCATAATCATATTCTTCTAAAACGCTCCGGGCGCCATCAATTCTTTCTTCCAGAGCTGTATGACCAGGGGCTTCAGTTGTCAGAACAATATTTCCTTCCTCACCTACATATTCCATTATTTGGTAGGCAAGCTCCTGACCGGCTGTAAATTCATCCTGACCGATAAATGCCATTCTGTCATTGTCAGGAGCATCAGCGTTAAACGCAAGAATGGGTATACCATCATCCAGGGCTTCTCTCACAATACTATCATAAGCACTTGGGTCTGTCAGGGTCGTCGCAATTCCGTCTTCCTCGCCAATTATAAGGCTTTCAATAATGCTTACCTGTTCAGCGTGGTCCATTTCAGCAGGTCCGGTAAAAGTCACATCAACACCAAGCTGTTCTCCGGCATCTTCCATGCCTCTTTGAACCGGACGCCAGAAAGCAATTGCTGAAGAATGAGCAACCAGTGTAAAGCTATAATCCTCTTCTGCCTGAACTACCTCAGCTGATAAACCACCGAATAACAGGACTAAACTGAATGTGAGAATTAGTGCATAAACAAAACTCTTCTTCATTTTTTAGCCTCCTTTGAGCTATTTTTAGATAATCTGCCCGGCATTTTGCCGGCAGTCATCTACAGAGTTGTATTTGCCAGTTTGATATAGCAAATATAACAGAATTTACAGTGATTTATTGATCAGCTCAGTTTAATTTTTTGACTGAATTTCGTTTTACCAACTCTGGTTCAAAAATAATTTTTTCGCTGCTTATATCATCTTCCTGCAGATTTTTTAGTATAATTTCAGCGGCTTTTTCTCCGGCCAGTTTTTTGGGATGAGATATTGAAGTAATACCGATATTATTTAATTTAACCAGCTTTGAGTCATCATAACCGATAAGAGAAATATCATCCGGTATTGATTTTCCTGTTAAATTTAAGTGTTCTTTGACTTCCACAGCCACCTGGTCATTGAAACAGAATATAGCAGTAGGAGATGGTTCATAGGATAAAAGGCTGTCGACAATTTTATTTATTGCATCTGAAAATTTATCCGGAGTTTCCAGTTCAGAAAAATGATAACTCTTTATATATCCGGATACCAGGGGAATTCCGGCATCTTTCATTGCTCTTTTATAACCTAAAAAGCGCTGCCTGCCGGGAAGGTGAGAATCTTTATATATAATTGCAATTCTTTTGTGACCATTAGCAATTAAATAAGATGTTGCAGCTTCTCCTCCTTTTACGTCATCAACAACAACATAGGAGAAGCTATCATTAGAAAAGGAGCTGTCAAGGATAATAATCGGCCTATTCTTTTCTCTAATTTTGTAAAAAATATCTGTATTGTTATCTTCATAAGAGCTTTTAGCCGGCTCAATAATAAGACCATCAATATCTCTCTCCAGCATATTATTTATAATTTCTGCTTCTCTAGCAATATTATCTTTAGAGTTTCCCAGCAGCAGCTGGTAACCTGCTTCATGGAGGATGTCATCAATCCCGGTTAGAATATCAGAAAAAATGTAATCATGGACACTGATGCTGACAAATCCCACCATTTTACTTCCGTTATCTGGCTTGCCTCCATAAAATGTGCCTATTCCCTGCTCTTTATAAAGGAGGCCCTCCTGCAGCAATAAATCTAAGGCCTTCCGAACAGTGTGCCGGCTGACATCATGCTTTTTTGCTAACTCATACTCGGAAGGTATTTTTTCTCCTGGTTTAATCTTATGCTTCTTAATCAGCTTTTTGATGTCTTTTTTTATTTTTAAATATTTAGGGAGATAGCTCTCCTGGTCCATTGCTGCCACTTCCTTTTGTAGGCCAAGATTAAAATGTTTTATTTGTCTGTTTCATGATGTCGATAATGATAATAATGAAATTTTAACTTTAAAACAAATAATCTTTTATAATTTGAGGATGAGGAGGACAGCCCGGTATATAGAGTCCTGAAACATTCAGATTTTTTGTACAGACACCTAGTTGGATACAGGGATTATTACTATCAATCTCCTGACCATCAGGGCCAAGAAATATTGTATGTCCTGATATTTGAGAAATCTCCTCTTCTGACCAGCTGGAAATAATATTATCCAAAAGATGTCTGCAACCACTGCATCCCCCTCTATCAATTAGATTAATTTCATGCTGCTGATAAAATTCATCTTTAAGTTTTGGAACCAAAAAGTTTTTGCTGACATCTTTGAGCTGTTCCCCAATTATCTTTAGCTTTGCTGATCTTTCAGGAGCCAACCCCCTACTTCCGGCTGCTGTCAGGTAATGTATTTCCTCAGGTTTTATTCCCAGGCAGCGTGATAAAACTGTGTCACCAGCTGCTATATTAGCAGCAGCGCCTAAAAGTTCAAAGTTTACTGGAGTGCCATCGACTGGCCCATAACCTTCCATAGCTATTGAACCATCATAGATTGTAAAAATCTGGACTGGCAGATCAGCAAGGCAGAGATTTAAATCAACAATTGCATCTGTCAGACCAGTCTGGTGAAAAAGTTTTTTCTCCTGCTCTCGAATCAAACCTTTCAGGTTCTTCAATCCCAGAGTTGCTGGAAAAACATCATGAGTTTTTAAAACAGGCATATTAATTATGTGATCGATTTCCTGCAACAAAGCAGGTAGATATATTTCTTGAAAAACTCTACCTTTTTTAACCTGATAGGGAATGAATTCTTCTTCTTTTATATCCACAAGTTTTATATTCATATAACTTACAGAACTTTCCTGAAGAAGTTCCTTAAATCCACAGACCTCAAAGGCTTCCTCTGTATCCTGGCCGACTGATGCACCATCACCAACAAGGATCTGGGGATTATTTAGTTTATCATAAAGAAGTTCTACTAAAGCCCTTACCAGATAAGGATTAGTTGTAGCTCCCTGCTCAAAATTAACCGGCGCTACCAGATTAGGCTTAATTAAAATTTTCTCATTAGCAAAATCAGAAAATATATTCTCTATGCCACCAAAGGGCTCCAGTAAAGTTTTCAGAGAGTTTTGCAGTTTCTCTAAATCTATATAACCGTTAATTTTTTTGAGAGACACTAAATTTTCTGGCAGCACCAGAAATCCCCCGTTCAATTTTAAACTATTATGAAATAAAACCTGGTAAAAAAGCCTCTATCAGATTCAGCAAAAGATCTGATTTTGAAAGTTGCTGTTTAATGAACTAATATCTCCTATTCATACTGCCGCTTGATTTTTTTCAGCCTCTTCATGACATCATTTTCTCCTCTGCCAAAATAGTCATGGAGTCTTTCATATTCCTGAAAGAGCTTAGTATAGATGGAGCTGGCTTCTTCAGCTGGCAGATATTCTTCCTCCTTTAATCCGGCCATGTTTTCACTGGCGGAAAAAATATCGGGA
>PWHA01000241.1 GCA_003554685.1 Halanaerobiaceae bacterium | reverse complement strand
CTCTCTATCAGAAGTTTTTAAAGCTCAAGGAAAAACTAAAGGAAGAGGGGCTTTTTGATCAGGAAAGGAAACAGGAGCTTCCTTTTCTGCCGGCGAAAATTGGACTGGTTACCTCTCCAACCGGAGCAGCGATTCGGGATATTATTTCGGTGCTTAAGCGCAGATACGCCGGGGTATCGGTTCTGCTGGCTCCCTCCCGGGTTCAGGGAGAAGAGGCTGAAGAGGAACTAATTAGAAGCCTGGAGTATCTGGAAGACCGAGAGGATATTGATCTGATAATCATCAGCAGGGGCGGGGGTTCGCTGGAGGACCTCTGGCCCTTTAATAGTGAAAAACTGGCCCGGAAAATTGCCGCTTCAGATATTCCGATTATCAGCGGGGTGGGGCATGAAACTGATTTTACCATAGCTGATTTTGTGGCCGATCTCAGAGCTCCCACACCCTCAGCTGCAGCGGAATTAGCGGTAAAAGATTTCACCAGACTGGAAAATCAGCTTAAAGATCTGGGACGCCGGCTCTATTCAGCATATGTGACTGTTATAACAACAAATCGCAGGGAACTTAAATTTTTAAGTCAGAATAGAATCTGGAGAGAACCGGCGGTTATGTTTCAGAGCATCAGGCAGCAGCTTGATGATTTAGTATCACGCTTTAACCGGGAACTGGAAACAGAGTTTCGCAACAAACAGCAGAAAGTAAAAAGTCTGGCCCGGGAACTGGAAAATTTAAGTCCTCACAAAATTCTCTCCCGGGGATACAGCATTACCATGAATCAAGAGGGTCAGGTAATTAAGAAAAGTTCGCAGGTCCAGAATTCTGAGATGATAACAACCAGGCTGGACAGTGGTGAAATTGACAGCCAGGTTATTAACAGCAGGGAGGGGCAGCATGACTGAGAATAAAAACAGCTTATTCAACGGAAATGATAATAACAATGAACCAGAACTAGATCAGAATCAGCAGAAAGAGGATGACAGGGCTGGAAAACAGGATGATTTTGACCCTGGAAAAGACTGGGATAATGATCTGAATCTGGATGAAGATCTGAATTTTGAAGAGGATCTGGAAGACCTGGAAGAAATAGTCCAGGAACTGGAAGGGGACGTTCTCTCCCTCCAGGAATCTATGGAAAAATTCTCCCGGGGGATGAAACTGATCAGGTTCTGTCAGCAGGAACTAAACAGAGCTGAAGGCCGGATAGAGCAGGTAATGGAAAAACATGGAGAACTTCAAGAAATAATTCCATTTGAAATAGATGAAGACTAATGTTAAAATAATAACGAGTATTATTCAGGCTTAAACTTTTTATTTTTTTTGTCTGACGGTTTTTCTTTGCCTGAATAATTTAAAATGTGCTAAGGGAGGATGGTTATCTTGCCAGATCTTGCAACGCTGGGACAGGAAAAATCTAATTTAATTAAAGCACTTCAGGAACAGCAGAGAGAAGAGGGATATATCTCAGATCAGGCCATCAAAAATATCAGCAGAGAATTTGATATGGCTCCGGTAGAGGTAGAAGGAGTCGTCAGTTTTTATACCCAGTTTAAAAGAATCAAGCCGGGAAAATATAAAATCCAGGTTTGTGATGGAACTGCCTGCCACATTAAAGGCTCCAAGCTGGTTTTAAACTGGGCCCAGGATCATCTGGGAATTGCAGAGGGAGAAACCGATGAAGAAGGTCTCTTCTCCCTGGATGCGGTGGCCTGTCTGGGCTGCTGCAGTCTGGCTCCGGTTATCAGCATTAACGGTAAGGTTTACGGGGATCTTACCAGAAAAAAGCTGCTTAAGATTCTCAAGGATTACCGTGCAAGGGAGGAAGACGAATAATGATTAATCGAATTAAAATAGGAATGGCCAGCTGTGGAGTAGC
This sequence comes from Halanaerobiaceae bacterium, assembly GCA_003554685.1. GTDB lineage: Bacteria > Bacillota > Halanaerobiia > Halanaerobiales > Halarsenatibacteraceae > T1SED10-84. The sequence continues at coordinate 2,610 of PWHA01000241.1, read as the reverse complement.
AGCTGGAGCCAATGAAGTTAAGGATAAAATTGCCGAAGTTGCCCCGGAAGAAGAAATTGTTGAAGTAGGCTGTATCGGCCACTGCTATGCTGAGCCTATTGTTGAAATTGAAACTGATGAGGGCAGCATCTTTTTTCAGGATGTTGAGCCTGATGAAGATTTTATAAATCGCATGCTTGAACTGGAAGATTTTTCCCGCTTTACTCCCAATCCTGAGCGGGAAAAATGGGAGAAAAAATTTGTTACCGAGCTCTCCGGTAAAATAGATCCAGTTTCTCTGGAAGAATACCGGGACCGGGGTGGTTATCAGGGTCTTGAGAAAGCTCTGGAAATGGCTCCCGAAGAAGTTGTAGAGGAAGTTAAAACCTCCTATCTCCGCGGCCGGGGAGGCGGGGGATTTCCCACCGGAATGAAGTGGAGTTTTCTGGCTGCTAAAGAAGAAGAGGATAAAGTTATCATCTGTAACGCTGATGAAGGAGACCCGGGAGCCTTCATGGATCGGACGGTAATGGAATCAATTCCCCATCAGATGCTGGAAGGCATGCTGATAGGTGCCCATGCTACCGGAGCCAACCGGCTCTTTATCTACTGCCGGGCTGAATATCCACTGGCAGTGAGAAATTTAAATACCGCCATTTCCCAGATAGAAGAGGCCGGACTTAATAGAATCGGGGGAAAGGACTTAAAAATCACCGTCAAGGAGGGTGCCGGCGCCTTTGTCTGTGGAGAAGAAACAGCTTTGATCCATTCCCTGGAGGGCAAACGGGGAACTCCCCGCTACCGCCCCCCCTATCCCACCGATAAGGGCTATAAGGGCAGACCTTCCATGATTAATAATGTAGAAACCTTTACAAATGTTCCTCTGATTATCCGTCTGGGCGGGGAAGAGTATGCCAGGGTAGGCACTGAAAACAGCACCGGGACCAAGCTCTTCGCTCTGGCCGGTGATCTTGAATATTCCGGACTGGTTGAGGTGCCGATGGGCGTTAGCATTGGCGATGTTATCTATGGTATCGGCGGCGCTGAAGAGGGCAGTATTAAAGCTGTCCAGATAGGTGGACCCAGCGGCGGTTGTATCCCGGAAGAATATTTTGATACTCCCATAGATTATGATTCTCTCAATGAACTGGGTGCCATAATGGGTTCAGGAGGTTTGATTGCCATCAGTAAGGGTCGCTGCATGGTGGAAACTGCTCGCTATTTTCTGGACTTTACCGCCAAGGAAAGCTGCGGTAAATGCACTTTCTGCCGGATAGGAACCAAACGTATGCTGGAAACTCTGGAACGGGTTACCGGCGGAGAGGGAACGGTCGAGGATGTGGAGCTGCTTTCAGAGCTTGGTCCCAAGATAATTAACGGTTCGCTCTGCGGGCTGGGTCAGACAGCCCCCAACCCCGTTCTCACCACTCTAAAATATTTCAAAAATGAATACCTGGATCATGTGGAAGATAAGCACTGTCCGGCTCTGGAATGCGATGCTCTGGTTGAGGTTGAGATTGATAATGAAGTCTGCATTGAATGTGGCCAGTGCATTAAAAACTGCCCGGTAGATGTGATAAGCGATGATTTTGTGATAGATAATGAAGGCTGCACCCGCTGCAACAGCTGTATAGAGGTCTGTCCGGTTGATGCAATATCCAGAGTTAGAAAGGGAGGAAAGGTAAATGTCGCAAATTAAAGTCACGATAGACGGCCAGACTCTAAATGCTGAAGAAGGCCAGACTATTTTGCAGGTAGCCCGCGAAAATAATATTCATATACCAAGCCTCTGCTATGATGATAGAGTTAGTCAAAATACTTCCTGTTTTGTCTGTATAGTTCAGGATGCTGAATCCGGCCAGTGGATGCCATCCTGTTCCAGCAGGGTTCAGGACGGGATGGATATAAAGAGCTCAACTCCTGAAGTTGAAGATATGCGTAAAACTGCTCTGGATCTCATACTTTCAGAGCACAGCGGGGATTGTGAAGCCCCCTGCACCCTCTCCTGTCCTGCTCATGCCAAGGTTGAAGAGTATGTCAGGGCCGGCCGGGAAGGAGATCATTATCAGGCCCTGGAAATCATTAAAGAAAGAATACCCTTTCCTATGAGTATAGGCCGGGTCTGTCCCCGCTTCTGTGAACAGGACTGCCGGCGTAATGTCAAGGATAAGCCGGTTGCTATTAATGATTTCAAACGGCTGGCAGCAGATATGCATTATGATGAGTATCTGGAAGATATGGAGGAGCTTACCGGAGAGAAGGCAGCCATAATTGGAGCCGGGCCGGCCGGACTGGGCGCTGCCTACTTCTTAAGGAGAGCAGGAATTGCCTCCGATGTCTATGAAAAAAGAGCAGAACCCGGCGGGATGCTGCGCTATGGAATTCCGGAATATCGGCTCCCCAAGGGTATTTTAGAGAAGGAACTGGCTCATTTTGAGAAAATGGGCGGTATTACAATTAACTGCAATCAGGAGCTGGGTGAAGATATTGAACTGGAAGAGCTTAAAGATGAATATGATGCCGTAATTATGGCGGTTGGCTGCTGGCAGCCCAGTTCCATGCGCACTGAAGGTGAGGAGCTGGCCTGGGGCGGAATAGATTATCTGGAAAAGCTGGCCAGCCAGAACTTTG
>PWHA01000219.1 GCA_003554685.1 Halanaerobiaceae bacterium | reverse complement strand
TAATTGGATTATTTGCTAACTGTGCCTATCACTGAAAGAGGAGACAGGTTGAGAGAGGATTTGCAGAACCTGCTTCTGCTCAAACGTTTGCATATAGAATTTTTAAAAAATTGCCTTCATTACTATTATAATTAGCTTAAAACTAATTGTCAAATAATCTCAATGAATTTATGCTGTTTTTTTTAAATGCTTGGAGGATTAAAGTTATAGTTAAAGAATTTAATATTTACAGGAAAAGAGCTCTCTGTTATTTGCAGCAGAAAAAAAGGAGGGACTATTCATGGTTAGCAGTCGCTATTTAGCCCAGGAACTATTTGAGGGCCTGGGTCCGGAAGGACAGAAAAAACTGCAGGAAGGCCGGGTGCTGCTGGTGGGCTGCGGAGCGCTGGGCAGCGTCAGTTCGCAGATATTAACCCGGGCCGGAGTCGGTTATCTCAAGATTGCCGATGATGATCAGGTGGAGCTGGCCAATCTGCACCGCCAGCTGCTTTTTACTGAAAAAGATGCTGAGTTTTCCACCCTCAAGGTTCATGCCGCCCGGGATTTCCTCAGCCAGGTTAACTCTGAGGTGGAAATAGAGATATTTGACGAAAAATTATCGGCAGAAAACGGCCCGGAACTGGCTGATGATGTCGATCTTATTCTGGACTGCAGTGATAATCCTGAAGCCCGCCGGGCCATAGATTCCACCGCCCGGAAGGCCGGTATACCCTGGATATATGGCGGGGTGGCAGCTTCGGTGGGCATGGTCAAATTCGTTGCAGCAGCTTCTGGAGAATCAATAGAAAGCTGGTTTGATTTCACCGGCGGCACTGAGGCCTTCTCCCCCTGTCAGGATGGCATTTTAAATACTGTCCCCCTGCTGGTTGCTACCCTTCAGAGCAATGAAGCTCTGAAATATCTCAGCGGGGCCCATGACAGGATCAATCATAACCTGATCTACTTTGATCTCTGGGAAAATGAATTTGAGATTCTTGACATTATTTTAAATGAGGAAATAAATGAAGAAAAGGAGGAATAATTTCTTTGAGAACACCAGCAGAAGAAGCTGAAACACTTAATCTCTTAAATCCCCGGCAGCGCCGGGAATATCTTAAAAAGCATTACGGAGCGGTCCACCGGGAATCAACCACTCCCCGGGAAAGGGTGATCTGCAGTCTGGCCGGAAAAAAGCCGGACCGGGTCCCCTTTGATTTCTGGGCTGTTCCTGAAATATATGACAGCCTGAAACAGTATCTGGGGGTTAGCAGTGTCCGGGGGGTAGAAGAACTGCTGGGCAGTGACTGCCGCAAAGTTGAAGCTGATTATACCGGCCCTGCCCCCGAAAAAAATCCCGATGGCAGCTATATTGATCGCTGGGGAACCCACCGCCGAGAGGTAAAGCACTCCTGGGGAGGAGCCTATCAGGAGTATGCCTGTTTTCCTCTGGCTGAGGCAGAAACTCCCGGAGATGTCAGGAACTGGCCCGGCTGGCCCCGACCCGAGCACTGGGATTATTCCCGCCTGCCGGAAAAAATCGCTCAAATCAATCGGAAAACTCGTTATCACCTCCGGGTTGAACTGGGAGGCATCTTTGAGCTTTCCTGGGGACTTTATGGCCTGGAAAATTTCTTGATCGATCTGGTTGAAAGACCGGAAATCCCCTGTGCCATTATGGATTGTTTTACCGAATTATTTCTGGCGCTGGCCGGCAGAGTCCTGGAGGCTGCCGGTAACAGGATCGATATCGTCTATACCTACGATGATATCGGTATGCAGAATAACCTGCTGATGTCCCGGGCTATGTGGCAGAAATATATTCTACCCCGCCACCGGAAATTAAATAAATTTATCAAGCAGTATCCGGTAAAAATTATGTACCACTCCTGTGGAGCAATCTATCCCCTGATCCCCGATCTGATCTCTGAAATGGAAATTGATATTTTAAACCCCCTTCAGCCCCGGGCAAAAGGTATGGATATGGAGAAAATTAAAGAGAATTTTGGCAGCAGGCTGGCCTTTCATGGAGGTATTGACCTGCAGCAGACCATGCCCCGGGGGAACACTCTGGAAGTCCAGCAGGAAGCAGAATCCCGCTGCCGGGTACTGGGCCATAATGGAGGCTATATCTGTGCTCCGGCTCATCACATGCAGTCCGACACTCCCCTGGAAAATATTATAGCCCTCTATACCGCCCAGAGAGAGGTTTAACTGCCGGAGAAAATCTGACAGCAGCCGAAAAGTTTGGATTTAAGACAGTTCACTATACCGATGAAACAGATCTAAGAAATAAGTTTCGGGAATATCAAATAAAAATTTAAGACTGGCTCTTTATATTTTCACCGGGTAAAACTGAACCTCTTTTCACCCGGTAATTTTTTTGCCTGCTTTAAGTATACATTATAAGTCCCCAGGCCTTAAAGAACTGCCGGGCTACTTATCCACAGGTGGTGGATAAGCTGTTGATAACTGAACAGCTGATTGGGCAGTAATTTGCAGCTTTATATCCCCAGAAAAACTCCTGTCGAATTTTGAATTATTATAATAATAAACAGACAAAGCCCTGACACATCAAGCTTTATCGGGGCTTTGCTTTTTTATTATATTTTGGATATTTCTGTTACCCTATTGATAATTATTTAGATTTAGCAGTAATTTTCGCTGCTTTTAAATCTATCTGTTATTCACAACCGCCTGTGGATAACTTTTTAATAACCTACCGGAATTCCTGCCGGGGCAGGAATATAAAGCTATTTTTTTTCGGTGATTGCCGTCATCTTATTATAGACCAGCAGAAACAGCGCTGCAATTACTATCCCGATAACGGCGAACCGCATTCCTGTCACCAGCGAAGTCCGATCAGCTATGGAGCCACTAAAAACCGCCCCCAGACTGTAAATTGCGGTATAAAGGGTGGAAAAAAGCCCAAAGCCACTGCCCCGGGAGGCTTCTGGCATCATCTTTAAAACATAGGAATTGATAATGGTATTGTGGCTCCGGAAAACCCCCCCCAGCAGCACCAGAGAAACAATCACCCCGACGTGATTGAGTTCTCTGGTAAAATAGAAAAAGATCACCAGACTGATAAGATAAAAAAGAGCCAGCATTCTTTTACTGCCAAACCTGTCAGCCGACCAGGCTACCAGAATTTTAGTTAGCAGCCCGCTGACGGTGACAATCACAAATAACTGGTTGGCCCGGCTGAAACTGTATCCCTGAAATTCGTAGAGCAGGCTGGGAATAAAGGATTCAAAGCCCTGGATGGCAAAGGCTCCAAAACCACCGACCAGGGTAGCCCAGATAATAAAATTTCTCAGCTCCGGTTCCTTGAGGGTCAGAACAGCCTCTTTCATTCCAGTCCGAATCTCTTTAAGCTTCTGCCGGCCGGCTTTTCCTGTCAGGGCATTTTCAGAATTATTTCTCTCCCGGTTTTCCGGAGATCTATTCTTAAATAATAAGTTTTTTAATTTTATAAAACCTGTGGAAATACCGCTGGCTTCCGCCAGGCCGATAAAAATTACCGCTGCCAGAAAGACCCCACCCGCCATAATCAGAAAAATGCTGGAAAGCTCCAGCCCCAGATTCTCCCAGAACAGCACCACCAGCAGGGGTGCCAGCAGATTGGCCGTGTTACCAAAAAGCTCCAGCAGAGCGGTGGAAACCGTTTCAAAACTGGCCTGGCCCAGAATAACGGCATAGTTATAGCCGGCTGTCACATAGAGACCGGTGCTGGCCCCCATCAGAAAGGAAAAAACAGCCAGCCAGAAAAAGCCGGGAGCCAGCCCCACCAGCAGCAGGGCAAACCCCATTATCAGACCTGAGGCAGCAATAACCCGGGGACAGCCCAGGCTGTCGGCCAGCAGACCCGAAGGAAAGCGGGCCAGCCCGTAGCCTAGAAAAACCAGGGTAATCAGCAGGCCGGCCTCACCAGCTCCCACATTATAGCTGGTCTGCACCGGAGTTACCAGCGGCACATAAATAAACTTGGTCAGCCCCTGAAAGAAAAAGAGCAAAGAGTTGGCGGTAAAAAGCAGTATTAAACTCCGTCGGTTCAAATTCTCCATCCCGGTCTCTCCTTATAAAAACAGGGTTTAAAAGAGCTGAACAGGCTGCCCCTGAGTAAAGTGACAGCCCTCTTTATTTTAACCCTGATTTGCTAGAGAGTCAAATAACTTTATGTTTGCTTCCAGCATAGAGCCCCGCATCAGATCATTTATGGCCTGACGGTAATCTTCGGGCTTAATTACGGGTATCCTTTCCTTCCCGGCCAGATGACCAACCAACACCATGTTCTGCATTCTGGCATCTTCCAGATCTTCTTTAAAAACCCGCTCCACTGAAACATCCAGCTTATCAGCCTCGGCGGCAATCCTGTCAGCCGTGATATCCTTCTCCTGTCCCAGTCTGGCTGCCAGAGTCTGCCAGGAAGTATCATAATAGACCAGCTCGCCACCCCGCTTCAGGTGGGTTATCATACCCCTCAGAGCTTCGTTTCTCTCCAGGGCAATTACCATATCGGCCTGCTGCTCC
>PWHA01000223.1 GCA_003554685.1 Halanaerobiaceae bacterium | reverse complement strand
TTAGGGCAATAACAGTATTCATCCATACTTTTTGATGTTTGTATTTTATGTCATGATAGGTTGGAATAATAATTAACTTAACAATGAGAAAATATTTGCTGAGTAGACTTAATAGCCATGTAAATTAAAAATGAAAATTTATAGTTTGATAGATTGATTTTCAGGGTTAATTAAACTGAAATCTCAGGGTTAATTAAACTGAAATCAATGATTCGCTAAATAATCACAATTATAATCTTAAAATATCTTTACTGCAGGAGGCAGAGAGATGCCATGAAAATTGCTCGCAGAGTTGAGGACCTGATCGGCAACACCCCCCATTATCAACTGGAGAGGCTGGGCAGCCAGCTGGCTCCAGAAATTTACTTAAAGCTTGAGTCTTCCAATCCCGGAAAAAGTGTTAAGGACCGAATTGCCTTTAATATGATCCGCAGGGCTGAAGAAAGCGGGGAACTAAAGACCGGCGGGGTAATTGTCGAGCCGACCAGCGGTAATACCGGGATCGGCCTGGCTCTGATTGGAGCCTCCCGGGGTTACCGGGTTATTCTGACCATGCCGGACACTATGAGCCGGGAACGCCGTAAGCTCTTTAAGGCTTTTGGCGCCGAAATGGTGCTGACTCCCGGAGAAAATGGTATGAAAGGAGCCATAGAAACAGCCCGGGATCTGGTACGGGGAAATGAAAATTATTTCATGCCCGGACAGTTTACCAATCCCGCCAATCCTGAAATCCACCGGCTGACCACTGCCGAAGAAATCCTGGCTGATTTCGGTGACAGCCTGGATTATCTGGTGTCCGGGGTGGGTACCGGGGGAACCATTACCGGAATTGGAAGAGCCTTTCAGAAAAAATCTATTGAAACAGAGCTGATTGCCGTGGAGCCGGCCGAATCGGCAGTGCTTTCCGGAGAGGAACCCGGCCCCCATAAGATTCAGGGAATCGGTGCCGGTTTTATCCCGGAAATTCTGGAAACAGATTTAATCGATGAAGTAATCAGAATCAGTCACGAAGAGGCATCTGCCTGCACCCGCAAACTGGCCCGGGAAGAGGGGCTGCTGCTCGGGATTTCTTCCGGAGCGGCAACCGCTGCTGCCCTGAAGCTGGCCGAAAGAGTTAAGGAGAACAGCAGCATCCTGGCCATAGCTCCCGATACCGGGGAGCGCTACCTCTCGCTCAACCTTTTTAATGTCGACACCGGATCTGAGAAGTAATTCCTCCAGGATAATATCCCGGTATTAAAAACGGCAGCGCTGCTGGTTACTGCTGCCGGCTATTTTATTGATTATTATCCCAGCTGTTTTCCCGGAAAACCTATAAAAGCCCCGGCCGCTTACTTGCTCGGCCGGGGCACTTTTAGTTTAATTTATATTATTTTATATTCTCTTTAATTTATATTTCTCTCCTGCTTATTAATTCCGAAAATCATCAATTAACTCAAATAAGGAAATTTGTCCTGCATATAAATCTTATAAAATTATCAGGTCTTTAATCTCTGCTAGCTCTCTTCCTGCTTACCCTCCTCCAGATAGCGAAAAAGCGGAATTTCTTGAGGTTGATAGTCCGGGAAAATCTCCTGCAGCCTCATCTTTACCTCTTCGTAACTGTAATCCTCCAGTTTATCCAGCAGTTCAGAGATTTCCTCCAGCTGTTCTCTGCTTATCTCCCCGGACTGCTTTTTCTCATGATAGGCGCGGCAGAAGGCATTAACTGCCCTGAGATGAATCCCCCGATCATCCTTCATAGGGCATGGCTTCCTCATAGGATAAATTTTCCGGATCGATAAAGCAGATATGATCCTCATCGAACTCGAGCTTAATTGCTCCGGTTTGACCGGTCCGCTGCTTTGCCACGATTACCTCTGTTTCCCCCTCAGTTCCCTCCATCTGAGCCTTTTCCCGGGCAGCCGGGCTGGTATGTGCTTCCCGGTATAAAAAGATTACGCCGTCGGCAATCTCCTCGATATTGCCGGAATCCCTGAGATCTGATAAAACCGGCCTCTTATCCTGACGACTTGTATATTTCCGGCTGATCTGAGAAATCAGCAGCACCGGAACATCCAGCTCGGAAGCCATATTCCTGAGATGAAGCACAACTTCTCCTACGGCCCGGGCGGTATTCTGAGAATAATCTTCAGGAATCTGGATCATCTGGAGATAATCAATGATCACCAGACCCATCTCCTCCAGCTGAGCTTTAAATTTTCTCAAACGGGCCTGGATCTGGGCTACATTAATCCCCCGCTCATCGGAGATCAACAGGGGATACTCATGCATGTCATTTAAGATCCTGGAAATCTTTTCATCCTCACTCTCACTGGTATGTCCCTGAGAATACTTCCAGGCATTAATATCAGCCTCCTGGATTACCATCCTATCCACAATTTCAGTGGCATCCATCTCCAGGCTGATTATTCCAACAGGAACATCTCTTTTTAGCACATTCCGGGCAATATTGATAGCAAAAGCCGTCTTGCCCATGGAGGTAGAGGCTGCAATTACAGTTAAATGACCCCTTTTAAAGCCTCCCAAAAGCTTATCTAAGGACATGAAACCGCTCTGCACCCCGATATCGGCTTCATTATTGCGGCGCTTTAAATACCTATCATAGGAGGCAATCAGAGCCTCTTCCATGGAAAAAATGTGCTTCTCCAGATCGCCGGTCTCGCTGGTGGCAGAAAAAATCAGCTCCTGAGCCTGGGCCTGATATTCCTCAATGGTCATATCCGTCTTTGCAGCCAGATCTTTGAGTCTAGCGGCTGCTTCCCGCAGCAGCTTCTTCTGATGTTCCTGCTTAATCAAATCTAAGGTGGGCTTAAGCTCTTCCCGGGTATTAAAGCCGGAAGTAAGCTGATCAACCAAACCATCCGGGTCTTTTACCAGTTCCTCCTCCCGCAATTTCAATAGCAGTTTGGTCCGGGAAATGTTACCATCCTGCTGGAACTGCTTTAACAGTTCTTCATAGATCATCTGAGCATGGGGATGACTCAGATGCTTTACCTGCAGGGCATCTGCGGCTTCGTTTATTAGTTCAGGAAACTGAAGTAAAATCCCCAGCAGCTGAAATTCCTGCTCACCCTCAGCCCGCTTATCCTGATTCATCTGTCTTGCTGCCTGATTTTGTTTGGCCATGCTATCTCAGGCCTGCAGTCAGGCCCTCCACCTCCTAAAAGCTTAAATTATCCTGATAATCCAGTAAAACAATTTCTCTGACATAAAACAGGACATCGGTCCTGAGTGAAATATATCATTTTCTGCCCTTCTACTATTATTCATGACAATATTTCTGCCCGGCAGAACCTGCTAGTTTCCGGGGCTCTCCCAGAAGAAATTTTCCCATTCCTGGCAGAATTCCTTCTCCTCGTGGTCCCGGGTCTGCCTGCCTTCCTGCTGAAAAAAATCATTTTCTCCCAGAACCTCAGCCGCCTGGCCGATGTTCTTAACTCCGGCCTGCTTTAAAGGTTTTATGTAATTCCTCTCAATGTAATCCAGCGAGGGGCTGCCATCTCTCTTATGACGAACTGCCTGCCTGACAGCCCAGCAGGCAATCTCCAGCGATAGTCCCCTGGAGCCGGTTAGCCAGCCCTTCAGGGTTTCCAGCTGAACAGGATTTAACTGATGGTAGTTTTTAAAGCCATATATCCGGGCCAGCTCTCTGGTCTCCCGGTAGAGCCTGTCATATTCTTTAAGTTTTTCCCGGGAAAAAATTCCTTTCTCATACCAGTCCGAAACAATAGCACGTAGATAATAGTGAGCCCTTTCATGGGGGTTTTGAGGATAGCCAAGCCATTTCCGAACCCGCCTGAGAAGTTCCTGTAAAAGCTTGGGGGGAAAGTCCTTGCACCAGCGCTCAACCTCTTCGGCAGCCTGCCGATAAGCCTGAGAACCCTGGTTGCCGGGAAAAAATTCCAGCAGTTTCTCCCTGAGTTCCCCGTCAGAAACATCTGCAACATCCGGCGGCTCCTCTCCGGCATTATCCGGCCTCTCACACTGTTCTTCCTTTTTCTCCAGAACTGCCTCAGCCCGATATTTTCCGGGAAAGATATTCTTTGGTTTAAAATTTATCTTCAGGCAGTTCGGCCGCTTTTTCCCCGAAACAGCCTGCTGCTGATCCTGCCCATCTTCTTTCTTTGTTACGCTGCTGTATTCCAGCAGATCGCATTCCTCCAGAAAATCCAGGGCAGTCTGGACCTCTTTGCTGCTGCCGGGCAGCAGACAGTTCAATCGCTCCCGTTCCACTATATAGGATTCCCTGTCAGCCCCCTTGGCCGACAGAAGTAAAAATAACGCCAGACTGGAGCCGGGAAACCGGGTTAAAAAACCCTTTTCAATTATCTTCTCCTCCAGCTGAACTGTTCTTCCCTCTGGAGTATCAGCAAAGGAAATTAGCTCCTCCTGCTGCCAGAATTCCGGTGCCATATTATTGCAGACCTCCCTGCCAGTTTTCCCGAAATCTCCATATTTATCAGCTGTTTAAATCCGGATTAAATTAGAAAAATTGTTATTCACCTGACTGTAAAACTCCTGAAAAAAATATCCTGAGGTGAAAATT
>PWHA01000231.1 GCA_003554685.1 Halanaerobiaceae bacterium | reverse complement strand
TGATGGCTACTACCAGAGGCAGACCGAATTTCTTCATATTTTCTATATGCTTCTCGAGATTCTCTATACCTGCGCTCACTGCATCTAAATCTTCTTCCTTAAGTTCTTCCATCTCCTTGCCGCCGTGCATCTTGAGCGCTCTAACTGTAGCTACCAGCACGACAGCCTTGGGATCCAGATCAGCAAAGCGGGATTTAATGTTGAAGAATTTCTCGGCACCGAGATCGGCACCAAATCCGGCTTCAGTTACAGTAATATCACTGATGGCCATGGCCATTTTAGTCGCCATTGCGCTGTTGCAGCCGTGAGCGATATTGGCAAAGGGCCCTCCGTGGATGAAGGCCGGGGTATTCTCAAGAGTCTGAACCAAGTTTGGCTTGATAGCCTCTTTCAGAAGAGCGGTCATGGCTCCCTGAACATTAATATCTTTAGCCCTGATTGGTTCGTCATCTTTGGTATAACCAACCACTATCCGGCCAATCATTTCCTTAAGCTCCGATAGATTGTTGGCCAGGCAGAGAATGGCCATTATTTCAGAGGCCACGGTAATCATGAATTTATCCTCTCTGGGTACACCATGAGCTTTGCCGCCCATACCTACCACAATATTCCTCAGGGCTCTATCATTCATATCTACTACCCGGGGCCAGCTGACCTGGGTGGTATCAAAACCCAGTTCATTGCCCTTCATAATGTGATTATCAATGGCTGCTGACAGCAGGTTATGGGCCACACCAATGGCATGAATATCACCAGTAAAGTGCAAGTTGATATCTTCCATCGGTACTACCTGGGCATACCCCCCGCCGGCAGCTCCACCTTTAATACCCATGGTTGGTCCCAGGGAGGGTTCTCTAATAGCAATGGCAGCATTCTTGCCCATACCGCAGAGAGCCTGTCCAAGTCCTACCGTGGTGGTGGTTTTACCTTCTCCGGCCGGAGTGGGGGTAATGGCTGTGACCAGAATCAGATCAGAGTCCTGTTCCATTCTGTCCAGCACATCCAGATTAACCTTGGCCTTGTATTTTCCATACTGTTCAATATCATCAAGTTCCAGTCCGGCTTCCTCGACAATTTCTGTAATCAGTTTCATGTTAGCACCCTGAGCAATTTCAATATCACTTCTCATGCAAAATTCCTCCCTTAAATAATTTTTGTTATGTTAGCCCGGCTCATCTACCGGGCCCTGTTATCTTAATTTAATTACCCCAAGCCATTAATATAATTCTCGAGTTCCTGTTTAATTCCTGCAGGTAATTCCGGAGGAGAGAAGTTTTCCAGAACTTCCTGACACTTCTTATGAGCCCGATCAGCAGCATTCAGCTGCTCCCGGTCGCTGAGATATCTCTCCCTGACACTGAGTAGTGGCTGTCTCATATCCTTCATATGCCTATAGGTGTGCTCGGAAGAAATAAAGTTACCGCCGCTGCCAGCTTCATTGATTACCTCGACAGCTAAAGTTTCAGCATCAGCTTTCAGGCCGGTGGCCACATTATTGACAACTCCCAGAATTTCTTCATCAATGATAAACTTTTCATAGGACATAGACATATAATTTTCCAGCAGTCCGGCAGCATGGAGCATGAAATTAAAGCCGCTGTTTATAGCAGAAATTACATTGAGCATGGATTCATAACCGGCCTGGGAGTCAGGAAAAAGCGAATCGGTCAGGGCACCCCCGCCTCTGGAAGGTACGCCATATTTTCTGGCAATCTGAGCTGTGCCGTTAAACATTTTTGCCGTTTCGGGGCTGCCCAGGGCCAGATCTCCGGTTTTCAGGTCCACCACACTGGAGGCTGAACCATAGACCACCGGTGTACCGGGATTAATAATCTGAGTCAGACAGATGCCTGTTAAAATTTCTGCATTCTGTTGCACCAGAGATGCCGGCAGGGTAGTAGGTGAAGTGGTTCCGGTCATACACAATGAAGCTATCACCATGGCCTGCTGGTTTTCGGAATAAACCATCAGGGCATCGCTCATCCGCTCATCTATCTGCAGCGGACTGTTGGTATTGATCAGCGATATTAATACCGTATTATCCCTGACAAATTCTTCGCTTCCAAATATTATTGCTGTCATATCCAGACATTCCTGAGCCTTTTGAGCCCCCATGGAGCTGCCCATCAGGCACTTGTCGCTGAGGGTAACAGCTGTATGAAGCATCTTCCCGTGCCGGACCCGGTCCTCCAGATCAGTAGGCTCCACCAGCACTCCACCCACAACGTCAATATTATCACTCCAGTGGGCCAGTTTGGTGAAATTTTGATAGTCCTTAAATTTAGAATTACGCCGGACCCTGTCTTTGTACTCCATTACAAAGGGAGACCCATAGCCAGGAGAAAGAACGGTGTTCTTTCCCCCTACCAGAACATTGTTTTCCGGATTGCGGGCTTTGAGCTCAAATTCTTCCGGGGCCATTTCCGTATATTTAAGAATTTCTTCTTCAGTTAAATGGACATGGCCATTTTCAACCCGGACTCCTGCCTTTTTAAAATACTCCCGGGCCCTATCCGAAACAACTTCCAGGCCGGTTTCATGAAGCACCTTAACTGTAGCTTCATGAATCTTTTCCAGATCTGCAGCCGAAAAAACATCATCTCCGACTTTTCTTCTGGTTATCATTTTTGCACCCCCCGGGGCTTCTGCCTAAAACTCATCAGGCATTTCCAGCAGCTCCTTGTAGCTGTAAACAGGACCATCCTTGCAGACATAGTGGTGGCCAATATTGCATTTTCCGCATTTACCCAGCCCGCATGACATTCTCATTTCCAGAGTGGTAATGATATCCTCCGGGTCAATACCGAGATTAACCAGCTCATTGGTTACAGCTTTAATCATAATCGGCGGACCGCAGGTATAGTAAACTGTATCTTCAGTCTGACAGTCCAGTTCTTCGTCTATCAGATCATGGGGAAAACCAACACAGTGTTCCCAGCCCTCACAGGGACGGTCAATTGTATACTTTACTGTTGTCTTGGGGGAATTTTCCCACCTCTGCTGCTCATAGTCATAGAGCATATCTTCAGGTGATCTAAAAGCCTGCAGCATCTGAATCCGGCCAAAATCCTGCCGCAGATCAGGATGGAGTACATAATCAATTAGAGAACGCAGCGGCGCCAGGCCTATACCTCCGCTGATAAAAACAACATCCTTACCTGAAGTTTTCTCCAGGGGAAAGCTGTTGCCATAGGGCCCTCTAATACCCACTCTGTCTCCCTCCTGAAACTCATGGAGAGCCGAGGTGACTTTGCCGGTCTCCTTGACAGAAATAATAATCTCCTGACAGTCGCTGGTAGGGGCACAGGCCAGGCCAAAGGGGGCCTCACCCACTCCGTAAACAGTCAGCATCAAAAACTGACCGGGCTTAAAAGCCATCATCTCTTCTCCATCTGTAAAACGCAGATGAAAGGTTTTGATATTTAGATTAATTCCGGTTTCCTGGACTACCTTGGTGATTTCAGCTTCTCTTGGCAGATAATTATCAACTTTCATTGCCTTTCACCCCTTCCCCGGCCAGAGTTTTTTCCACCCGGTCCAGCACCCTTCTGATATCAAGATTAACCGGGCATTTGCTGACACAGCGGCCGCAGCCTACACAGCCCGGGCTGCCCTGATAGTTGGTAGGATGGTAGGAAAACTTATGCAGCAGACGCTGGCGCCAGCGCTGATCCTGACTTTCTCTGGGATTGTGTCCCGAGGCATGAGCGGTAAAAAGCGAGAACATGCAGGAATCCCAGGCGCGATTCTTTTCTATCTCCTCCCAGAAAAACTTAAAACAGAAGCAGGTGGGACAGTAAAAGGTACAAACACCACAGCCCAGACAGCTGGCGGTAGCCTCCTCCCAGTCCACCGAGGTAAAGGCTTCCTTTTCCGGAAAGGGAAGCTCGAGCTCCAGAGAAAATTCATCTCCGGAAAAATTCTTCCGGTTCTCTGCCACAATTTCCTCAAGTTCAGAGCTTTCTGCCTCCGGTAGTTCCTGCAGCATATCCAGTATCTCGAATCTTTTTAAAACCTCCTGATCCTGAACCTTTAAATAAAAGCCCTCCCCGACATCATAGAGCATCAGGGGAACATTTTGATTTTCCAGAGGATCTATTCCTACCTCCTGGCAGAAAGAGTTATCTGCCGGCTCCTGACAGGAATACCCGATGATCAGGCTGTTCTCCCGGCGCTGCTGATAGAAGGGGTCGACAAAATCATTTTCAATAAAAACATCATCAAAGAGTTCAATACCTGCTATATCACAGCTTCTAACCCCCAGAAATAGCCTGGGGTTATCAGACCACTCCTCGGGCTGACAGTCAGCACCGGCTGTCTCCTCACCGAGACGGTCATCCCGGGGCAGAAAATATTCCTTGGTTGAAGCATCGGGCTGCTCCTTAAGATAAATTGAACTCAACTGGTCGTCGGATTTAACCGGCTGATAAAGCACTTTAGTTAGACGGCCCTGCTTCACCCGAAAGGGAGCAATCACCAGGAATTTCTGCCGGAGCTCACCAAGCAGTTCCTTCAGGTCCTGTGCTGTTAATTTTTTAATCATTGGCTAACTTCACCTCCTATTGC
>PWHA01000248.1 GCA_003554685.1 Halanaerobiaceae bacterium | reverse complement strand
GGGTGTAATTAATCAGCTGATTCCCGGCAGCCGGGTTACCAGCCCCACCTATACCTTTCTTAATGACTATCAGGCGGAGGGATTTATTATTTACCATGCTGATCTTTACCGCCTGAATTCGGCTGAAGAACTGGATTATCTGGGGTTATATGATCTGCTCGAGGAAAGCTGTCTGCTGCTGGTGGAATGGCCGGAGCTTTTTCGGGAGTACTGCTCTGATTACCTGGAAATCATATTCGAGGGAACAGGAGAGCAGGGGCGGAGATTATCAATCAGAGCTGCCGGAGAAAGATCCGGCAGGCTGATGAAGGGGTTGAAGGAATATGAAGATACTGGGCATTAGCTCTGCCAGCAAACAGCTTTCACTGGGTATCCGGTCGGAAGCGAGGATGGTGATTGATTACAATATTCATCTGGGTCACCGCCATAATGAGCGCCTGATTCCTGCCCTGAGAGACAGGCTTAAGGAGAGCGGGCTCAAACTGGGTGATCTTGATGGGATAGCGGTTGATGTCGGCCCCGGTTCCTTTACCGGCCTGCGGATTTCCCTGGCAACAGTTAAAAGTTTTGCCCTGGTTAACAGTCTTGAAGTAGCAGCAGTTTCCAGTCTGGAGCTGACCGCTGCCCCCTATCTGGCGGCTGACTGCTGTCTCCTTCCTGTGCTGGATGCCGGGCATCGGAGGGTTTATACTGCTATTTTTCAGGGGGGGTGCAGTTTACTGCCGCCTGAAGCCCGGCTGGCAGAGGACCAGGCTCTGGCCCTGGAGGATCTGCCGGAAATGCTGGCAGAATCTCGGGCTAATACCACCCGGCTGCTGGTGGTGGGTCCAGCTGTTTCCACCTATTATCAGAAGCTTAAGAAAGTGCTTAAGGGCTGGATGAAGACTGATTGTACCGGGTGTCAGATTGATCTGCTGGCTGATTATCAGACCCAGGGCCTGGGAGGCAGGCTGGCTGAACTGGGAGAGAAGTACTGTCGGAAGGGGCTGGTGACTCCGCCCGAAGAGCTGGAGCCTAAATATTTGAAAAAGCCTCAGGCCGTTATCAACCGGGAGAGTGAAAACCAGCAGGAGAGGGAGAAACAGCAGGTAGAGGAGAACCACCAGGAGGAAGAGGTGGAGGAAGACCCTCAGAAGTAAAATTAATTGAACACCGGGAGGATGATTATTTTATCTGGAGCCAGAGCCGAATTTTTCCCTGGATTTTTTGGATTTTGAGAAATGGTTTTTGATTTAAAGGGCTTAACAAAGATTTTAACAGAGGAAGAAGGTTTAAAAGATAATTATTATTGAGTAAATCCCCATGGCCTTATGGGGCACAATAGGATAAAAAATTTACCTGCTATTTTTTAAGGTAAACCACCATGCTCCATTTGGAGCACAACAATAGATGAAAATATTACAGCTTATTTTCAAGGTAAACCACCATGCCCTATCAGGGCACAACAGGACATGAAAATTAGTGAAACAATTTCAAGGTAATTATATGATAATATGAGAATATGGGAATAGGAAAATATGTTAATAAAATATAACGGGAATATGTAGAATGTGGAGAATTATAATTATGGAAAATATTAAAGATAATAACAGGAAAAATAATGAGAAAAATAATAAAGCAATTATAAGAAAAGAGGAGAATTTTTTTATCCTGGCGGTAGAAACCTCCTGTGATGAGACCTGCGCTGCGGTTATTGAGGGTACTTCCGGGGGGCCGGTGCTGCTTTCTAACATCGTGGCTTCTCAGATTGACTGGCACAGTGACTTTGGCGGGGTAGTACCTGAAATTGCCTCCCGCCAGCACCTCAAAGTGATAGATAAAATTATTTTAGCGGCTATCAGGGAAGCGGGAATAGAGTTTTCGGATTTAAGCTCGGTGGCGGCTACCCGGGGGCCCGGTCTTGTTGGGGCTTTGCTGGTGGGATTTGCTGCCGCTAAAGCACTGGCCTTTGCTCTGGAGATTCCCTTCCTGGGGATCAACCATGTGGCAGGACATATTTATGCCAATTTTCTGGTCCAGGATGAAATCCCATCTCCCTTTCTCTGTCTGACGGTTTCGGGAGGGCATACGGATTTAATCTATTTTTCTGATCAGATTGAGTATGAAATTCTGGGGAGGACCCGGGATGATGCTGCCGGGGAGGCCTTTGACAAAGTTGCCAGGTTTTTGGAGCTGGGATATCCGGGAGGGCCAGCGGTGGAAAAGCTGGCTGAATCGGGCTCGGCTGACAGTATTGATCTGCCCCGGGCTCTGAAAGATTCCGGAGACTATGACTTCAGCTTCAGCGGTTTAAAAACTGCTGTAATCAATTATGTGCACAATAAAAAACAGCGGGGAGAGAAAATTGACCTGCCGGATCTGGCGGCCTCCTTTCAACAGGCGGTGGTGGACAGCCTGAAACTGAAAGTAGAAATGGCCCTGGAGGATTATAATCCGGCGGCGCTGCTGCTGGCCGGTGGGGTGGCGGCTAACAGCCGGCTGCGGGCTGATTTTACCGAACTGGCTGACAGCTTTAATATTCCGCTGTTTTTGCCTCCTCTGGAATTTTGCACAGATAATGCTGCGATGATAGCAGCTGCCGCCTATTATCGCAGGATTCGAGGGGAAAGTGATCCCCTGGATCAAGAGGTTGAACCGACTCTATCTCTGTAGAGGGAGGGCAATTTTTCAATTACCTCCCTTTCATTGGTTTTTGTACATTTATTTTGCGATGGAGTTTTTTATAATCTGCTTAATATGGTTTTGGTTTCGGAAAATTTCAGCAAGGGGCCACATTTCATGATAAGAAAGCAGAAAAAGTGGGTGAAAGAATGATTCAGGGTTATGCTCTAGGTCTGGTATATCAGAGGGTCCAGCGATATAATATTCTGCCCCTGACCTCGGCCTGTTCGCAGGCCTGTATTTTTTGCAGTCATAACTTTAACCCTCCCGGGGTGGAATCTTTCAATATCGGCCACCTTCCGGAAGAGATGATTATGGATCTGCTGGATTATCTAGATCCTGAAAATCCTGTGGTGATAGGTGAATCCAGCACCCGGATTGAAGAGGGGGAGCCCTTTCTTCATCCCCACTGGCAGGAAATTTTAACAAAACTCAGGAAGAAGTATCCCGATACGCTAATTAAAATTACTACTTCAGGGGTAACTCTTCAAAAAAAAGATATATCTCTGCTGGAAAGTCTGAAACCTTTAAGGCTCTGTATTTCTGTTAATATGCTTGAACCTGATCTGAGAAGAAGATATCTGGGAGATAGAGAGCCGGAAAAGCTGCCGGGGATTTTAGAAAAGCTGGGAGAAACTGATCTGGAACTGGAGGGAAGCATTGTTATGCTGCCGGGAATTACCGGGTTTCAGGAAATAGCCAGAACCTTAAGTTTTCTGGATTCAATTGATAACTTTAAGCTGGTCCGTTTATTTAAACCTGGCTATACCTCCCGGGTTTCCAGAAAATTAAAAGATATGCTGGCTGCTGATTCTGGTTTTTTGCAGAACTATATTGCCGGACTGCGCCCCAGGCTGGATTTACCTCTGATTTATGAGTCAGCTGAAATTAATGATTTAACGCCAGAGGTCACCGGAGTTATAAAAAATTCTCCGGCTGAAGCGGCCGGAATAAAGGCCGGTGATATTCTACTTGAAATTGACGGGGATAAACCTTTTTCCCGGGTTGATGCTTTTCACAGGTTTCAGAAACTGATTCAGCAGAAAGAAGCATTTGTAGTCAGCCTGGAGCGGGCAGGAGAGGAAATTAAGGTTCAGGTGACAGCGGGGGAAGGGGAAAAGGATGATCTGGAAGGCCGGGATTTAAGCTACTGCGGGCTGGTGATGAATTATGACTTTTCTCCCGGACAGTTTCTGACTTTAAAATCCCGGGTTGCCAAATCCCGGGCTGACCGGATACTGTTGATCACCGCCAGTGGAGCAGCCGGGAGATTTGCCCCGGTGCTAGAAAGCCTTAGATCAGAATCCCGGGCAAGTATTGAACTTGCAGTTGTCAGTCCAGAATTTTTTGGAGGCAGCATAAACTGTGCCGGTCTGCTGGTTCTTCGTGATATTAAAAATAAACTAAGAAAGGTTAAGGATAATTGTGAGCCCGGGCTGGTAATCCTGCCGGATATCTCCTTTGATGATCGGGGACGGGATCTGCTGGGAGAGAGGATTACCGGGCTGGAAGAAGAGCTGGATCTGCCGGTTGAAACAATTTAGAATGCCGTTAATAAAGGAATAAAATAGAATTAATGTTATGATGATTGAGAAATAATGATATGATGATTGCACTGCAAGATGATTGTAATGCGAAAAGTCGATTTTTAGTATTTTTATAAAATAAGGATGCTGTCAAAAAAGTGTCATACAAGTCTAAATATGGTGATTAGGACTTTTCACAGTATAACCATAAGATAATTATAACCATAAGATAATTGCTAAATAGAGATAATTGCTAAATAAAATGCTAATTGCGGATAGCACATTATATAAGAGAGTAAAGCATTTTTATATAGCTAATTACGGATAGCATATTATATAAAAGAATAAAGCATTTTTATATAGAATATGTATGTTAATTGCTTTTTAGGAGTTCTAAGAGCTTAATATCATGCTTGATTTCTTTTAATCCCTTTATTAT
>PWHA01000088.1 GCA_003554685.1 Halanaerobiaceae bacterium | reverse complement strand
GTCTGCTCGGCACTGACTCCCCGGATCTCTTCAATCTCTGTTCTGGTAACGGGCTGATGATAGGCCACAATTGCCAGGGTTTCCAGGCTGGCTTCAGTCAGCTTAACCCGCTTCGGGGCTGCTAGCACCTGATTGATGGCCCGGCTGACCTCGGCTTTATTGGTCAGGGTAAACCGGCCCTCAAAGGCCTTAAGCCTGAGGCCCCGGTTTTCTTCCTGATACTGATAATGAAGTTTTCTCAGACCCTGAGCCACCTCTTCGATGCTTAAATCCAGTCCGGAGGCTAGATCTTCCAGGGCCACCGGCTCGGGAGCGGCAAAAAGAATGCCCTCCAGGAGAGCGGTCAGCTCAGGCATTGGCGGTTTCCTCCTTCTGCTCCAGCTGGTAGGGACTTACCATAATGCGGCCAAATTTCTGCTGCTGGCGCATCCTGATTTTTTTCATCCGGGTTAATTCCAGCAAAGAAAGAAGGGTTATGACTACCTCCAGACGATCCTGCTGCCGGGAAATAAATTCTTCAAAGACCAGCTGCTGGCCGGACTGACAGGTAGTTAAAATGGTCATGATTTCATCAATCTTCTCCTGCAGGGTGATGGTCTGCTCGGCCATTTTGATGAGTTTTTCTCTTTCATCCTGCCTATCCTGGCGGACTTCATAGGCCTCCATCACCTGGCAGTATAGCTGATAAATCTTATCTATATCTTCTTCAATTTCCAGAATATAATTTTCCTGTAAAAACTCCTGACCCCGGTCGGGATAATGAAAACAGGTAGCACCCTGCTGCATTTCATCCAGGCAGGCTGCCAGCTCCTTAATAATCCGGTGCTCCTTCAGGCGGGCCACCAGGTCCACGGTCTCTTCTTCCTCATCCTCATCGTAACCGGGCAGGAGCCGCCGGGCCTTTATCTCTATCAATTCCGCTCCAATAACGGTAAATTCACTGGCCAGGTCCAGATTAAATTTCTCCAGCTGCCGCAGGTAGCTCAGATACTGATTGGTAACCCGGGCCAGAGAAATCTCGGTGATTTCTATCTCTTTCTCCTTGATCAATTTATAAAGCAGGTCCAGAGGTCCGGTAAAACTGCCTATTTCCAGCTGATAGGTCATCCAACCACCTCCTGCGGCAGAAATTTTTTAGCTATATTAGCTTTAATTATTGGATAAAAAGCAGATCGGTCAAAAAAACCAGATAAAGAGCAAACCAGTTAAAAATTAATCTATAGAAAACAGATCGGTCAAAATCATATAATTTACATGATAAAGAGCAGATTGGTCATAAACCTGATTACGGGTCCGATTATGGCCCAGAGAACCCCGGTATAAATTAAAATTATGATTATTATCATGCCGACCGGGCCCTCCAGTTGATAAAAATACTTATCAAAGGAGGAAGGCAGAAAACTCTTCAGAATTTTGGAGCCGTCCAGCGGCGGTACCGGCAGCAGATTAAATACCGCCAGCACGATGTTGAGTTGAATTCCAATAAAGAAGACCTGAAAAACCAGCCTTGCTGTATCGCCTGCAAAACCATACATCAGCAGGTTCAGGGGTTGACCGGTAATTACCGCCAGCAGATTTATCAGCACGGCAAAAATAAGCGCCAGCGCCAGATTGGAGGCCGGTCCGGCAAAGCTGACCAGCCTGACATCTCGGCGGGGATTGGAGTAGTATCTGGGATTTATCGGAACCGGTTTGGCCCAGCCAATCCTGCGGGTTAACAGCAGCACCAAAAGCCCCACAGGATCAATATGAGCAATGGGATTAAGTGTCAGGCGTCCGTTCATCTCAGGAGTCGGATCTCCCATTGTATGCGAAGCCAGCCCGTGGCTGAATTCGTGTAAGGAAATAGACAGCAGCCCAATGGGTATGATGAGAATCAGTTCGAAAATCATGTTGCTCAAAAAAATTACCTCCAGGGTATAATATTCTTGCTGTTATATTTGTTAATTTGTGCTTTCCAGAACTCTCAGGCCTATCTATCATTTTCAATCTCTTCTGCATAATTTCTGCTGGTGATTAATTTCTCGGCCAGCTCCAGTTCTTCCTCCCGGTTTTTTACCCGGTTATTGAATCTGGCCTGGCGAATCTTATCCAGCACTTCTTTTATCTCTGGACCCGGCTTGAGACCCAGATCGATCAGATCGTTGCCGTCAATCTCAATTTCTATATCCTTAAGCTCGGAAAAATAATTGTCCAGTCCGGCTGTATCTCCTTCTAGGAGCCCGGCAAAGTAGAGCAGGGCCAGTTTTTCTGGCGGCAGCTGGTCCAGATAATCGACAATAGCAAGGGGGTCCTTAAGCTTATTGAACTCCTGAAAGTGCTCCCGGCTGCAGCGGGCATAATTCATCAGCTCCCGCTTTCCCCCGGAAATATTAAGTTTATCCATATATTCTTCCGGTAAATCCCTGAGAAGCCAGATCAGCTTCACTTCCCATTCCTTAACATTATAATCTCTCCGGGCTAAATAATCAAGGCTATCTTCCAGCTTATTCCATTCTTTACGGCATTGAGCCGAGAATTCAAAATTATAGTTCAAAAGTTTAAATACGGGAAGTTCATAAAGCATATCCGGCAGCCGGGGATTGGCGTGATGATTTTTAATCATCGGGCTGAGCTCTTTATAAACCCGGTTAAGTGACAGCCGGCTGAAATCACCCCGACGAAGGGCTTCATTCATCAGGTTTTCGGTTTCAGGCTCTATTTGAAAGTTTAAAGCCAGAGCCTGGCGAACTCCCCTGATGATCCGGGTGGGGTCATCGAGGAAACTGAAACGGTGCAGCACCCGAACCAGCCCTCTTTCCAGATCCTGACGACCGTTAAAGTAATCATGAAGATAACCATACTCCTCGGGATAAAGAGCCAGAGCCAGGGCATTAATGGTAAAATCCCGGCGAAAAAGATCTTCCAGAATCCCGGCTGATTCAACTTCAGGCAGGGAGCCGGGCCCGGGATAGTGCTCGCTTCTGGTTCGGGCCACATCCAGAGTATAGTTATCCTTCAAAGAAATTGAGCCGGTTTGAAATCGCTCATTATATTTATAGGCTCGACCGAGCTCGGCTGAAAGCCGGGTTAAGAAGGCTTCGGCAGCACCATCGACCACCAGATCCAGGTCGCGATTCTGCCGTCCCAGCAGGAGATCCCTTACCATCCCGCCTATCAGAAAAACCCTGATATCAAGCTCCCGGGCTAGCCGGGAGGAGGTCTGTAAAATTTTTCGAACTCTTCCCGGGAAAAATTTCAATCTTTCTTTTATATCAAGAGTCTGATTATTTATTTTAACCATGCTGCTGCCGTAGCGATTCTGATAATACCGGGGAGTTTTCCTTTCAAAGTAGGAAGCCAGTATATCAGTCCTGGTGACAATCCCAACCATGGAATCATCCAGCATTACCGGCAGGCGGCCGATATTATTTTTCACCATCTTCTCCTGGGCTTCCTGAATGGTAGCCCCGCAGTCGATGGTAATAACATCCCGGGTCATGTAACCTTTAACCGGGGCATTCATCAGATCATGTCCTTTAATTTTATCCAGATCCCGGCGGGAGAAGACTCCTTTAATCTCACCGTCTTCTTCAACAATCAGGCCGTTGTGACCGTAGCTGTCCATTATTCTCTCAGCTTCGGCCACGGAAGTATCCGGTTTAATCGTGTGAACCGGGCTGGTCATAATGCTTTCTACCGTATCAGCCGTCTTTATTTCCTCTTTCAGTACCTGCATCAGACGGCTTCTGGCCTGAGAGAGGGGCGAATCCAGCCGGGCCGAACCTGCCCCGGAATGACCTCCCCCACTAAACCTGCTGCAGATGCTCCCGATATCGACGGATTCTGAATTGCTGCGTCCGATCAGCAGCACGCTGCCTTCCATTTCAACCAGCAAAAAAACTGTTTTGAGATTGTACAGCTCTTTCAGGCGGGTGATAACTTTATTGAGCCCCAGGACATAGGTTTCCAGGCTGGCGGTAAAGAGAGAAATTTCCTGACTCTTAATTTCTACATCCTGCCGGGCAGGAATCAGATTCTCCAGGGCCTTCTTTTGCTCCAGAGTCAGACGGTCCTCTAAAAACTGATTAATTATCTTGATATTGGCTCCATAATCCAGCAAATAGGCCGCCGCTCTCAGATCCTCGGGCCTGGTGGTAAGATGGGTAAAATTGCCGGTATCAGCATAGATGCCCAGGGCAAAAAGGGTAGCTTCCGCGGGATTAAGGGCTATTTCTTCAGCCTTAATCCGGTTGATGAGAATCGTGGTGGACGAACCCAGAGATTGGCTTAAATCCAGATCAGCCCAGCCAATTTCCTCATGGCTATGGTGATCATAGACTATCACCTCTACCTCTTCCCAGTTAATTTCTTGATTGAGCTTTCCCAGTCTCTCCCGGGAGAAGGTGTCAACCACTATCACCCTTTCCACTTCGGCCGGATCAATCTCCTGATAATTCCAGACCCTGATCTCATCCCGGTAAAGAGCCATAAAATCACGCACCATCTGGTGCTGACGCCCCACAAAAACCGGCCGGGCGTCAGGGTAGAGCTTGCCGGCAGCTATCATGGCAGCCAGCCCATCTAAATCTGTCAGATCGTGAGAAACAATAATTTCCATGAAAAACCCCCTAACGGGATGCAGTTTACCTGATGGAATCCG
>PWHA01000010.1 GCA_003554685.1 Halanaerobiaceae bacterium | reverse complement strand
CCGGGCAGGATCTGCCGGGCCAGTTCCACCGCAGCATATCCCATGGAAGCAGCTTTACTGCAGATATCAGTTTCAGCCCGGGCTCTCTTGCCGGTTCGAATTGCCCGGGTAAAAGCCTCATGGAGATAGGTGTCACAGAATTCCCCCTGGCAGGCAGATTCATAGGCTTCTTTAGTCTGACCTAAAATCTGAGGTTCTCCCTTGATCATGGAATCAAGACCGGCGGCCACTTCAAATAAATGAATAATGCTTTCAGGAGATCTATGAGAGAACAAAAAACTTTCCAGCTGAATTTTCTTTTTGGTTTCCCGCTGCAGAACTTGGAAAACCAGTCTTCTGGCTTTTTTGACATCAGTTGTGCTTAGATAAACTTCGCATCTGTTGCAGGTATTGAGCAGAACAGCCCCGCGGCAGCAGGGATTCTGAATCAATTCTGATAAAATCTTTTCTTGCTTTTTCTCAGTAAAAGCCACCAGTTCCCTGACCTCAATGGGAGCAGTATCATGGCTCAAACCTAGATTAACTACCTCAGGCATAAATCTTGCTTCCTCCTTTTAAATACCCAATAACCCTAGTTTAACGGGAACAATTATAATTAAAGCTTGACAACCCGAAATATAGCTGATATACTTTTATAAAGTATTTTAACATTGTAAAGTATTACATTAATAAATATTCCTGTTTTTTTACTTAGGTTCAAAGCTATACTTCTCCTCCTACCTGACAGAGATTTCTGTCAGCACTTGCCCCGGTTTCCCCTAATCGGGGCGCTTTTTTTGCCCCGGGATTCCAGCTCCAGCAGCCGGGATTTTATCCTGCTTCCCCAGCCGAAACCGCCAATTTTTCCGCTGGAAGTAATAACCCTGTGGCAGGGCACAACAAGGGGCAAAGGGTTTTTTTTAAGTGCCTGACCAACAGCCCGAGCTGCTCCGGAATGGCCGGCTCTTTCGGCCAGTTCGCCATAGCTTATCGTGCTGCCATAGTCAACCCGGCAGAGCTGACGGTAGACATCTCTGGCAAAATCACTGCCCTCAACTTTAAATTCCAGGGTAAACTTCTGCCTGCTCCCCTGCAGGTATTCCTGCAGCTGCTCAACAGCCTTTTTACAGTTAGAGAACTTCTCAGTTTCCGGAATAAAGCTGCAGATATTATCTTCTTCCTGCTGTAATTCATCCTTTACCTGCAAATAAGACTCTATTCTCACAAGCAGAGGTTCTCCGGCTGGCAGTTCTCTTTGAAAATAGAGAGCCGCGCTACCAACTATGGGGAATTCTTCTATGATAATATATATTTCTCGAGAAGAACTCATTGCTCTGATTCTCCCTTACCAGAATCTTCTTTTTCTTTCCCGGTCTGACTCTTTTCCTGCTCCTCATCTCCAACCGTGTATTCAGTCTCAATAGTCCGGGCCTGCGAACCGGGACGGCTGGCATCATTTTCTTGAGAATTGCCGGTACTTTTGTAGTAAAAACTAAATCCGCTGCCAGAAAATTCTCCGGTGGTGATATATCTACCGAAAATCTTCTGGCCCAGCCCGGCCAGGGCCGGACGGGTCAGAGGCAGGATAAATAAAAACCCGGTAACATCTGTTATGAGTCCCGGAGTCAGCAGCATTGCTGCCCCCATAAGCACCAGGAGACCTTCCATGATATTCTGAGTCGGTATATCTCCCTGCTGCAGGCTCCGCTTGATGCTGTCCAGAACCAGCAGTCCCTGCATTTTAGCAATGGTAATACCCAGAACACCCGTTCCCGCCACCAGGATAATTGTGGGTATTATACCTATGCTCTGGCCAACCCTGATCAAAATCATCAGTTCAATCAGGGGCACCACTGCAAAAATTATTAACAGTTTATAAAACATTAAGCTCACCTCAGCCGGTTATCCCGGCAAAAAATTCCACCAGATCTTTATACATCTCAAGATCAAGACGGTGGTCAACATCTTGATATTCTTTAATTTCTACCAGGGATAAATATTCCTGATAGAGCTCAATCACCGGACCGGCAAGGCCGGGACGACAGACAGCAAGCTCTGCCAAAAGCTCCCGGTGATCTGCCTGATAGTAGCGGGGATCATTACTCAGGCAAAACTCATCCTCTGCCCCGCTGTATAACAGAAAAGGCAGGCTGCTTAAATTCTTCCGGGTCTCATCCAGCTCTCCAGCTGAGAGATCAGCCAGTCCCAGGGGAAAGCCCAGCTCCCGCTCCTGAAAGCTGACTGTTGGCACCAGCGGCCAGCCCCCCGGCGCTCCCAGAGCAGCAGCCTGCGGCAGTTCGCCGGATTCAGCCTGAAGAGCTAACCAGCGGGAACCATAAAGAGCCGAAGAGCCAAAACCGAAAAGAAAAAGCTTATCAGGTACCGGATAACCTCTCTCAGCAAGCCTGTCTTCAAGGTCCCGGTAAATAAGACCCGGTTCCTGCCAGTGAGCGGCCTCTTTCTCGGTCAGGCCACCATTTTCAGCCAGCTGATTGATATCAAAGGTAATCACCAGCAAAACTGCTGCAATGTCATCAGCCAGGCTGCTGAGAGCCCGAGCATTCTGCCAGGCCTCCTCCGCCGCTTAGTTCTCCTCATGACCACCGATAAAGGGCTGCAGCAGAAAAGCTTCTGCTTCAGCAGGGGACCCCTCCCCGGTTTCCGGCAGATAGAAATAATAATTTTCAGCCTGATAACCGGCTGGCAGAGAAACCTTTTCAATCTCAGGATCAAAACTGAAAAACTGGTAGAGAAAGATGCCGGCCCCGAGAAAAACCACAAGAAGAATCAGCAGGATAGTTTTTTTATACTTTTCCAGTTCCTCGCTAAAAAAGAATTTCATCTTCAGTCGCCATTTTCCTGAGAGATGGTCAGGAGCAGCTGCCTGTTTTCCACAACTTCTCCCTCGGCTACCAGAATGTTCTTAATCACTCCCGCCACCGGGGCAGAAACATCGGTTTCCATTTTCATGGCCTCCAGCAGCAGCAGAGTCTGACCTTCTGATACCCTGTCTCCCACCTCAACTGCAATGGTGCCAACAGTTCCAGGCAGGCTGGCTCCTATCTCACCAGGTTCTTCCGGATCAGCTGTTTTTAATTCTTCCACCCGGGAGGTTCTATCAGTATCACTGCTTTTATCAGCAATGACAACCTCCCGGCGCTGGCCATTCACCTCAAAGGTCAAACTCCGGGTGCCCTGCTGGCCGGGCCGGCTGCCGATATATTTGACAATGATATTCTTGCCCTCCTGGACCTCAATTTCCGTGGTTTCTCCCTCTCTCAGGCCGTAGAAGAAAACATCGCTGCCCAGGGGGCTTAAATCACCATACTGTTCAATTTTCTGGAGGTAATTTTGAAAAACTTTGGGGTAGATTGCCGAGCTGATAAGCTCCTCCTGCCGGGGTTCCCGCTCCAGTTTTTCTCTGAGCTCGGTCCTGCGAGCGGAAAAGTCCTCAGAAGGCAGCATCTCTCCCGGCCGACCCTGAATCGGTTTTTCTCCCTTCAACACAACTTCCTGGAGATCCTCAGGAAAACCACCTTCGGGCTGTCCCATCAAACCTTTAAAATAGGAAACTACAGAATCGGGAAAAGAAAGTCGTTCTCCCTTTTCAACTATATCTTTAGCAGTCAGATCATTCTGTACCATAAAAATGGCCAGGTCTCCCACAACCTTGGAGGTAGGAGTAACCTTAACTATATCTCCCAGGAGAAAGTTGACCTCTCGGTATTTTTCTTTGACCTCATTAAAGCGGTGTCCCAGACCAACACTCTCAACCTGTGGTTTCAAGTTGGAATACTGGCCGCCGGGAATCTCATAACGATAAATTTCGGCTGCTCCGGATTTCAAGTCCGACTCAAATTCTTGATAGACCGGTCGGACTGCCTGCCAATAGTCAGAAATCTGCTGCAGTTTAGTTAGGTTAAAGTCAGGATGCCGGCTGGTATTATCCAGAGCTGCCAGGATGGAATTTAAAGCCGGCTGGGAGGTCAGCCCGGCCATGCTGTTAAAGGCAGCATCAACAATATCAACGCCTGCTTCACTGGCCTGGAGCATGGCCGCCAGACCGTTGCCGCTGGTGTCATGGGTATGGAGATGGATCGGTAAATCCACTTCGGACTTCAGCGCCGAGACCAGTTCCCGGGCGGCATAGGGTTTGAGGAGTCCCGCCATATCTTTAATGCAGAGGATATCGGCTCCCATCTCCTGGAGCTGATTGGCCTTTGTCAAATAATAATTTAGATCATATTTGGTCCTTTCAGGGTCAAGGATATCGCCGGTATAGCAGATGCAGCATTCGGCAATTGCTCCCTGTTTTTTCACCTCATCCAGGGCCACCTCAATTCCCGGCCACCAGTTGAGAGCATCAAAAATCCGGAAAAGATCTATCCCGGAGGCAGCAGCTTCCCGAACAAACTCCCGGATAACATTATCAGGATAATTGCTGTAACCTACGGCATTGGAGCCCCGCAGCAGCATCTGAAAGAGAATATTGGGAATTTCCTCCCGAAGCTGACGTAATCTCTCCCAGGGAGACTCCTGCAGATATCTATAGGCCACATCAAAGGTAGCTCCTCCCCACATCTCCAGGGAAAATAATCCCCCGGCCAGCTTGGCGGTGGCCTCTGCAATTCTTGTCATATCGATGGTCCGCATCCGGGTAGCCAGCAAAGATTGATGGGCATCGCGAAAAGTGG
>PWHA01000201.1 GCA_003554685.1 Halanaerobiaceae bacterium | reverse complement strand
TGATGGTCTGGAGATCTGGACGGCAAATCGCAGGAGCAATGATATAACAATAATATCTGCAGAATCTCTCGAGGAACAGGAAACAATAGCATCCGGTGAATATGCCAATCATATTATATTTACTCCCGATGGCAGATATGTGCTGGTGACAAATGCCAGGGCTCATGAACTTGCTGTAATCGATAGAGAGACCCGGGAAATTATTGATAGAATAAAAGTAGGCGATACTCCTCATGAAATAAACTTTATTCCCGGACGGTAAACTTTTCAATAAATATCTACAGGTCGACTGCCAGCCACTGGTTAACCAGTCAATGTCATAAAGACTGCTAATGTCATAAGGACTGTCAATGTCATAAAGACTGCTAATGTCATAAGGACTGTCAATGTCATAAGAACTGTAAATGTCATATGGAAAAGGACTGTAAATGTCATATGGACGCTGAATGTTAAATGAACTGTTAATGTAAAAGCACTGTGAAAACCAGGTAATTTCAAAAGGACTGAAAATGGCAAAAAAACTGGGGAAATCAGGTAATTTCAAAAGACCTATGAAAATCACAGGGCGAAGTTAATAAAAGGTGGGGAACATGAAAGAAAAGGGTATCGTCACCAAAGCAAAGAATAATAAAGTTCTGGTAAAAATCAAGCGCCAGTCAGCCTGTGATAGATGCGAGCAGAGTTGTGGTCTGGCAGGAGACAGCAACTCTCAGAAAGAAATGTATGTTGAGGTGACAAATACAGTGCAGGCTCAGCCTGGTGATGAGGTCTGGCTTGATATGGGAGAGCGGCAGATCAGAGGGGCTGCTATTCTGGTTTACGGCTTCCCGATATTAGCACTAATCCTGGGCTATTTTGTTTTCAGCACCCTGGGGGCTGCTGTTCTGGGCTATTCTTCAGAACCGGCAGGAATGCTGGGGGCTCTTGTTTTTCTGGGCCTTGCTTTTTATATTATAAACCGGGTCGATTTCTTTTTGCAGAGGAAGAGCGGGTTTCAGCCCAGGCTGATTGCCAGTTCCAGTACAGACAGCTCCTCAGGTGACCAGCCAGCAGCCGGGAACGAGAGAGAAGAATAGAGAAGCTGCAAGAAAGAGCCTGCCTTAAGGTCGCTGCTGTTAAAAACTCATGGTTTGATATTTTAAGAAGATTATCCTGGAACCCCAGGAGCTCACAGACTGAATGATGCTATAAAAATAGAACTTGCTGAATGTTCAACCTTCATTAATTTATAATAAATGGGCAACCAATACAAATACTAAATCCGTATAATGGTATAAAAGATAAAATCCATATATTCGTGTAAAAAGAAAATATCAGGTTATTTTTTATAAATCCAGCCACATGACAGTCAGATCACCGTTTTTTTCAATCTCCTCAAACCCCGCCCCCCGGTACATGCTGGCAGTTCCCCGGTAGCGCATAACAGGATTGTCAAAATTGACCGGCAGGGCCAGAACTGCATCATAATCCTCTACCCGAAAACCTTCGACAGCTTTCTTAAGCAGCAGTTTGGAGATGCCCTGCCTGCGGTAGTCAGGATGAATTGTATAGCAGATAATACAGCCAACTTTCTGGCCGGGATCGATTTTCTTCCCGGCCTCTTCCCTGAGACGGGCAAACTCTCCGGCATCATTGGCATTACACCAACCGATGCACTTATCGCCGTCAAAGACAAGGTAGCCCTTCATCCGCCCGGCTTTAATCGCTTCCCGCGCCTCCTCCTGATTTTCTTTGCCGCTCCGCCCCTTCCATTCCTCCCAGGGCAGACTGGAATGATGATAGCGGCAGTAACAGTGATTCCAGTGCGGCTCATGACCGAAGTCCAGGCCGCTCATGAAGTCAATAAAGGTATTCGCTAAATCAGGTGTTAATTTCTTTACCTGGTAATTCATCGTTTATCACCTCCCGGTTTTAAGTCAGCTGTCATTCATCAGCAATAATAGCATTAATTATATAGAAACAATCTTACAACATATTCAGATATACTTCTGTGCTGGAGATAATAATATGCAGATATACTTCTACGCTGGAGCCAATAATACCTTTAAAATTTAAATTCTTCAGTTGATTTTTGCTTGAATTTTTCTTCTTTTACATGCCGGAAACTTATGTGTGATGCCCCGTAATATTCGCAAATATCTGAAAAAATATTCCGGTATTTTCCCAAAACCTGGCTCTTTCCTAAAACCCGATCCATCAATCAAAAAAATCTGA
Source organism: Halanaerobiaceae bacterium (assembly GCA_003554685.1). GTDB lineage: Bacteria > Bacillota > Halanaerobiia > Halanaerobiales > Halarsenatibacteraceae > T1SED10-84. The sequence goes on along the minus strand of PWHA01000201.1, from coordinate 2,468 downwards.
TAAAATCCCCAACAGTTTTGCCTCTCATACGTTATATAATAATGAAAGATGAAAAGAAAAAAGAAAGAGGATAAAGGGAGCGACATCTTTTTTGGGTCTAATTTCTTTATCCTAACAAAAACAGGGAGGCAGCAGCCATGACAGAGGAAGAAAGATTAGCAAGAGAAAAAAATGAAGAAGAGGTAGAAAAAGAAGGAAAAGAAGGAAAAGAAGAATTTGCAGGAGAAATTAAGAATATGGGTATATTGGATCTTACCGGTCTGGAAAATGCCGAAAAGCTGCAGCGGACCAGCCGTCTGGAGAACATCGGCACAATATTAGTTCCCGAAAATTTACTGGACAGTCTGATGAATATTTCTATGAAAAACGTCGGCTCGATAACACCCATTCCCTCAGGAGAGAAGTATAAAATCAGAACCGGTCAGATTACTCTAAGTGCAAACTTTTTAGCATCCGGTGAGGAAGACACTCTGTTAATTCTTTCCGGTCAGATCATTCTCAAAGAACCTCCCGCTAAGATTGGTTTTAAAGGCCTGCATATTCATGGTCAGTTAATAGCCCCGGAGAACAGCAAAGATGTGCTGGATCAGGCCATCGAGCGTTTCAGCGGTCAGATATTATATTATCAAGGCAAGAATCCTAAAACTCTAACCGGGGATCAGAGTTTTACCCGGAAGTTTTTCGAGTTGATAGAGGAGCCGGTAACTTTAATTCTGGTAGGTGATTCCAGGATAGAGGGCAGCATACCCGATGATTTATTGCGCCAGAAAATTGCCGATCTTATAATCGTTGGGGAGTTGAAGGCCGAGGAGGAGGTTGTGCCAGTTTTACAGCTGCTCTCCAGCTCGGTCACAGGTGAAATTTCAGCTCTCTAACGAATTTTTAGCTCCTGGCCAGATAGAATTATCTATTCAGCGCCTGCACAATCTGGAAAGGCAGAGCAGATGTTTAAATTTCCAGCCGACAAGGAAAAGGGTGTTATTTTGATGGAGCCAGCTGACCTTTTTTATGATATTTACCAGCAGCATCATCAGGTGATCTACAGTTTTTTTCTGGCAAAAACCTCTGATGAGAAACTGGCTGAGGATTTAATGCAGGATGTTTTCCTGAGAGCCTGGCAGAATATTAAGCGACTGGGAGAAAGCTCCCTGTCCCGGCAAAAGTCCTGGCTTTATAAGGTTGCCAGAAACAGGCTGATTGATCATTATCGGCATCAGGATGTTGTAAAGAAAAATATCCAGCAGCTAAATCCCGGTGAAATTCTACCCGATTCCTCTCAAGAGGAAATTTCTCAGCAAGTATTAACCGATAATCTGCTGAAGAAGCTGGATCAGGAAATTGCCCGGCTCCCGGAAGCTGAAAGAACGATTATTCATTTAAATATTATCGGTGAGCTTTCCAGCAGGGAAATTGGCGAAATGCTGGAAATGCCGGCCGGAACCGTGCGCTATAAACTGCATCAAATTAGAAGAAAGCTGAAGGATAAGCTGGGGCTGGACAGCAGTAGCGGCAGATAGGGCGGCATAAGTGGACAGGACAGCACCAGCATGCATGGTAGTAACAGCAAGCAGGGTAGAAAAGCAGATGGAGTACAGTAACAGCAGACGGGAGGGTTAGTGATGAAGGGAGAAAATAGTGAGAGAAAGACCAACCCTAATCTGATCGAGCTTTTACAGAGCTGGAAAGAGAAAAGATCGCTGTCAGCTGAGAAAGCTGAAGTTATCAGGGAAGAGATAGTCAAGACTGAGATGGCAGCAGCTACAGCCTCAGTTATAAAACCAGAAGGGTTTGCAAAGGCAGACCAGGAGGAAGCGGACAGAGATTTAGGTTATGAATGGTGGCTGGATTTATATCAGCAGACAACGATAAACAGTATCAACAGGATGAATGCTGGTTATCAATCTGTTTTCAAAACAGCCTGAGAGGTTAGACCAATGTTGATTTTGCCAGGTCGCCATCATTTCCGCAAGCCGTGCCAAACTCCTTCATAGACTGCAATCTCCGGTCTCAAGATTTTCATTTGTAATCAATATCTGCATTTGAACTCGATCTCAGCAATATAATTCTACACTGCAGATAATAATACCTTCAAAATCTATTCTATCTATTTATATTTATCAAAGTTTGATTTTGTTTCTGCTGAAATTCCCCTCTTTACCTGCCCAGAACTTATGTGTGCTAATCCACAACCTATTAAATTATCCGAAAACACCACTTTTTCCTAAAGCCAAAAGAACCATTACAAAAGAAAGCAGAAAAATTTTGAAGAAATATATGCAAAATTAACAAAAATATACTTGAAATTAATTAACCAGTATAATATACTAAATATATCTAAAATATAATACCAAAACAGGAGGGGTTTAAGCTCCGGAGAAACTGGTCTGTCAAAACTAAATAAGGAGATGACGCTTTATCAGAAGAAAAAAGAGACCCAAGAAATACCTTGACCCCGAGGAAACGATATT
>PWHA01000288.1 GCA_003554685.1 Halanaerobiaceae bacterium | reverse complement strand
CTATCAGGCCGTCAGGCAGGGATTACTCGATGCTCCTCATTTGAAAAACAATCAGGTTGCCCGGGGCGAGATCAGTGTTAAAATTGTTGACGGTGCGGTTTACACTTATGACTATAGTGAGGACAGGATAGTTAGTGAGAAAGAGAGGGTGGAAAGGCTGCTGAGGGGATAAATGATAGAAATTTGATGATTTGGGGTGATCATCTTGTATCTACTTTTAATTTTTATTTCTGGTTTTCTGATATATCTTTATTTTTATACCAATTCAGTAACAATGCAGGAGATAGAGGTTAATTTAATTGATCAGAATCCCAGGAGTTATACCGGGGAGAATAGCGAAACAAACTTTACAATTTTACATCTATCCGATTTTCATTTTGCCGGAGAGGGCATGCTGGAGAAGAAAATAAGAAAGAAAATTGCTGAACTGGATTATGATCTGGTTGCCTTGACCGGGGATTATCTCGAGGATAGCTGCAATCTTTCCGATTTTTTTAGATATCTGGATAGTTTGAATTTTACTGCCCCGGTGGTGGCGGTGGCTGGCAACCATGACTATAATAATCATTTTAATGATTTGAAGTTAAGGTTTGAAAGGCGGGATATAAAATTTCTGAACAATGAAAGTTTAGTCCACCATCACAATTCCAGCAGGATCAATTTGATCGGGGTCGGTAGTCCCAATCGGGGGAGGGATGATCTGGAAAAGGCTTTGCAGAGATGCAGGCTGAACCGGGAGAACTTCGCAAAAACTGAGAATCAACAAGAGAGCCCTGCGGATAATGAGAACAATAAAGCTGAGAAAATTATTGATACTGGTGATGATAATATTAAAACTGAAAATGATAATATTGATATTAATGATAATAATGAAACTGGATATGATGATATAGGTATTAATGATAGTAATGTAACTGAAAATGATAATATTGATATTAATGATAATAATGAAACTGGATATGGTGATAATTTTAAAAAGATCAAAAATGAGGAAGATAGTATCAATATTATTCTTTCTCATACCCATGAGATTATTGATTCGTTGAAGGAGGAGTCTGACAGCTGCAGCAGTTCCGGGGTGGATTTAATTCTCGCCGGTGATACTCACGGCGGTCAGATTAACATCCCCTTTATATCTCGATTTATAATTCCGCTGGTATTTCGCAGGGATAGCAACTTTATTGCCGGCAAATATAATCATGGAAATACTGTAATTTACATAAATAGAGGTCTTGGAACCACAATTTTGCCGCTGCGTTTCAATTCCCGGCCCGAGATTACCCTGGTTAAAATCAAGCATTAAGTCAGGAGACAGGGTTACATGTCATAACAGTGGTACTCTCTTTAAATGGGTATCCATTAAGACATGGGTTAAACTCCGCCGAGAGGTACATGCCTTTTGCAGGGACGCTGCCATTAGGGACGCTGCCATTAGGGATGTTGGCATTAGGGGCGCTGGCATTTAATTGTTTCAGAAAAATAATTGGCCCAGATAAATTGAAATATCTCCAAAAATTTATGGATCTTTTCGATCTTTTCGTTTTTGTATTTTCTGTTTTTAATTTTCTAATTTTTTCATTTCTATTTTTGTTATTTCTGTTCTTGTTAATAAATAACCTGATTAGACTATTTCGTTAATTTCTATTTTCTTTTTATCGCATATTGACTATATACGATAAAGTATTATATAATAGATTTTAGAAGGAGAGGTGATAATATGATTGAAAAGGATAATACTAATTTGGATAAAGAGGGAAAGGCAAATAAGAATAACAAGAATAATAAAAATAAAAGCGAGGATGGAGACAGGCAGGAAATTTTCTCAGAAGATAAAATTAAAAAAGCTTTAAGAAGGAAATATGGCAGCATTGCCGAGGATAGAAGAAAAAGCTGCTGCGGGGATGGCTCCGAATCCAGGCGGTTGGAGCAGTCAACTACCGATTCCTGCTGCGGTGCCGATTCTGCGAATTCGACGGCAAATTCATCTTCAGCAGCTGCAGAACAGGTTTCAAATAAAGTAGAACAGGCTTCTTATTCTTATGAAGAAGAACAAGCTTCCTATGAAGAGCAGCTGGGCTATGATCCGGAAAAGCTGGATGAAGTCATCGCAGAAGCCAACTACGGGCTGGGTTGTGGAAACCCGGGAGCCATAGCCAGCTTAAAACCCGGCGAGACAGTGCTGGATTTGGGCTGTGGCGCGGGTTTTGATTTACTGCTGGCAGCCCGGGAAGTTGGTCCCGAGGGCCGGCTGATCGGGGTTGATATGACCCCGGAAATGATTGAAAAGGCCAGAAAAAATGCTGTAAAAAATGGACTGGAAAATGCTGAATTTCATCTGGCTGAAATTGAAAATCTGCCTCTCGAGGACAGCTCTGTTGATGTAATTATGTCAAACTGTGTAATTAATCTTGTTCCCGATAAGAAGGCGGTTTACCGGGAGGCCTATCGAGTCCTGAAGCCCGGCGGCAGGCTGGCTATTTCCGATGTGGTAAAAAAGCGTGAGTTTCCTCAGGAGATAAGAGAGGATCTGGAGAGTTACCTGGGCTGTGTGGCCGGAGCAATTACCAGGCAGGAGCTGGATAACATTCTCCAGGAGTTGAATTACCAGGAGATTGAAATTAAGCACAAGGATAACAGCGTCGAGATTGTTGACAGCTGGTCGCCAGAATCCCAAGAGATGGAGAAGGGGGAGGGAGACCAGAGGGACTCAACCACCGAAAAGGTGAAGGAAGAACCAGAAGAAAATACCGGTCAAACTGATAGTGCTGGTTCTCTGGAAACTTCAGGTTCTTCACATTTTGCAGAATCTGAAGGGTTTGATGAGCCTGAAAAATTTGATGGATCTACAAGACCTAAAGACTCTGCAGGAACTAAAGGCTCTGTAGGTTCTGAAGGGTTTGAAGGATCTAAAAGCTTTGTAGGATCTGATGGTTCTGAAGAAATAAAGTTCTCAGATTATATATATTCGGCTTATATTTCAGCGGTTAAGCCTGAACCTGAAGCCAGGTTTTCTTCAGCAGATTTTGCCAGGCTGTCTAGAGCACTGGGAAATCAGCATAGGATAGAAATTCTGCAGCTGCTGGCAGATCAGCCTGCTGGGGATCGCTGCATGGTGGGCAATATAGTGGATGAGCTGCCAATTTCCCAGTCAACAGTATCCCAGCATTTAAAGGTGCTGAAGCAGGCCGGCTGGATAACTGGTCAGGTGGAAGGTCCCAGCACCTGTTACTGTATCGACAGACAGACGATTAAAAAGTACAGGAAAATGTTTAAAGTTTTTCTTGAAGGTTGATTTATTTTATCAGGCTTTGCAACAATTGGATTCGGATTTAGTTTAGCAGACTAAAGGGAGGAGCACACATAACTTCTGCCGCGTAAACTCGCTTTACGCGGCAGAAACTTATGTAGGTTGTGCTTGAATTATTTAAAATTTCTAATTTATCCCGCCCGCCACAGATCCCCTTATCTTTTTTTAAAATTATTTCTTTGCAAGGTTTAGTGCATAACCAGCAGACCTTGTAAATTTTCAGGTGAGGCGTCAAACTAATAAAACTAATGTATAGAAGTGGATGACTTGATCTAATAGATAGAAGTGGATGACTTGAACTAATAAATAAAAGTGGAGGAGTTAAACTAATGGATAGACCGGACTGGGATGAATATTTTATGGAAATGGCGCGGCTGGCGGCCAGAAGGGCTACCTGTCTGCGGAGAAGTGTGGGAGCTGTGCTGGTTAAGGACAGGCAGATCCTTGCTACCGGCTATAACGGGGCACCCCGGGGTATCGCTCACTGTGATGAAACCGGCTGCCTGCGGCAGCAGCAGAATGTCCCCAGCGGGGAAAGACATGAGATATGCCGCGGAGTTCATGCCGAGCAGAATCTGGTTGCCCAGGCAGCTTTTCACGGAGTAAAAGCCGAGGGCGCTACCGTCTACTGTACTAACCAGCCCTGTGTTATTTGCGCCAAGCTTTTGATAAATGCCGGAGTCAGTGAAATTTATTATAGTGAGGGATATGATGATCCCTTCACCATGAAGCTGCTTGCCAGCTCAGGGGTGAAATGTGAAAAGCTCGAGACTTGACCTGGAGTTAACTCCAGGCTGTATACTGCCTGTAAGATGTCAAAAAGATAGTAAATTTCCAGGCCGTGACCGTAAACTGGTAGCTTTTAAACGGCAAATTCTCTGAAATGCTGAAATGCTGAAAAGGCATAATAGCAAAACATTAAGCATACAGCTTAAACATTAAGTTTATAACATTAAGCATTTAGTATAAAGCTTAAACATTAAGTTTAAAGTATTAAGTGTCACATGTCATAACATGGGTTACACTCTTTAATTGGGGAATCTCTATTAAGACATGGATTACACGCCCCCGCGGGGACGCCGCCGTTTAAATGGCATTAAGTATAAAGCTTAAAGCGTTAAGCATAATCTTAAAGTAGAAAGCACAAAGCATAAAGAGGCAGTGCATAAGGAGTCAGTGCATAAGGAGGCAGTGACAGCATGGAATACTTAAATAGCAGGGAGATGAAATTTGTAAGATTCCGAAAGGAAAGCCGGGATGAAAAGATTTCCCGGCTGGCCATTGGAACCTATTGTTTGAGCGGTGTTTACGGTGATAAAGATCTGGCTGAACTGGGCCGGCTCTCCAAGAGAAAACCGGTGGAACTTGCTGTCGCCTGGGTATTGTCTCAACCGGGGATTGATTGTGCTCTGGCCGGTCACACTGCCGGATCCAGCCAGTTCGACACTTTTTCTGCTGAAGAACTCTCTCCTGAAGATAAATTTGAACTTTTCAGGGATCTGGTATATGCGCTGGATACCCTCCAGGAACTGACCGAAGTCAAGGAGGAAAGGATTCTATCAGTCTTCCGGAAACTGCTGGAGCTTAAGGCCAATCTGGAATCGGTTGACAGCCGGAGATTAACAGCCATCAGGGAGGAAATCAGGTTAATCTATAATCAGCATCTAAAATAATTCTAAGCAAACTTTCTTGCCTCATTGGGCCACAATTAGGATATGAAAAATTTATCTGTCTTTTTTAAGGCAAACTCACATGCCCCTCCCAGGCACAACAAGATATGAAAATTAGTGAACCAATTTTAAAGGCAAACCTTGCCTCATTAGGCCACAATTAGGATATGAAAAATTTAACCGTCATATTTTACGACAAACCTTGACAATAAACCTTGCCAATAAAACATGCAAACAAGCCTTGCAAAGAAATCTTTAAATAAAATCTAAAATGTTTTTGACAATACAAATCAAAAACCGGGGGTATGGGGGTATAATGATGTATATTGGTGAATTTGCCGAAAAAATGGGGGTGAGTTTGGATACTCTGCGATTTTATGATAGAATTGGACTGTTGTCTCCGGAAAGAAAGGGGAATGCTCGCTGGTACCAGGAGGAGGACCTGAAAAAGTTTAAAGAAATTCAGCTTATCAAGAATTTGCAAGTTTGCTTTTAGCTTGTTTTAAATCATATTATACGACGAGTAAAGAACAACATAATTTCAGCAGAAAGTAAATTTGATTTTCGGGATGGATGGGGATAAGGATAAATGGAAATATGACTTGGGGTTATAGGATGTATAGTTTATGAAGGCAGAAAAAAATGAAGGAGAAAATTTATATTGCAAAATTGTGATTTACGATAGCAAGAAAACTTATCCGGGGAGTTGACCCGGAGAGTGAGTCACATAGGGAGGTATAAATTAGGTGAGAGCAATTGCAGGTATTTATGGTAAGAGTGATTCTGACACTGAACAGCTTTTAAAAGAAATGCTGAAGAGAATGTCTCATCGAGGAAAATCACAGACTGTAGTCCGGGGAGATAATTTTGTTCTGGGAGCCCTGGGAGAAGCTGACTGCTGGCAGGACAGCCAGAATCAAAACCGGGCCGTTATCAGAGATGGCCAGTCGCTGGCAGATGAAAACAGGGAACAGCTTTTTTCCCGGCTGGTAAACACGACAAGCGAAACAGCTGCCAGAGATATTATCCAAAAACTCAGACCGCCCTGCTGTCTGGCAGCGGCAAATGAAACCGGGCTGATGCTCTCCCGGGATCAGCTGGGTTTGAGTTTTCTCAATTATCTTATCAGCGAAGATATCATATATTTTGCAACAGAAATGAAAGCTCTCAGGGCTGTGGATAACCGGGAGCCGATCAACCCGGAGGATAAAATTAGAAAGCTTGCTTCTGGCAGCATTCTCAGCTCCTCAACGGGAGAAATACTTAAATTTGAAGATGAGTTTTTACCGACCAAGTCAGTAAAAATTGACAGCTCAAGGGAAGAACCCTATAGTGAGCGGGAGATCGAGGAGTTCTGCGGGCAGCTTGAAAAACTTCTCCGTTCTGCGGTAGCAGAAAAAATTGAACCTGACCGCAGAACCTGTCTGCTCTTAAGTGGTGGACTTGACAGCAGCATCATTGCTGCCCTGGCAGCCGAGGAATCGGAGAAAAAACTGCCTTCTTTTTCGGTGGGAGTGGCCGGCAGTCCTGATCTGGGAAATGCTCGCCGGGTGGCAGAGTATCTGGGAACCGACCATCAGGAATATATTTATGGCGAAGAAGAGATGCTGGAGGTTTTGCCTGAGGTGATTTATTATCAGGAAACCTTTGATGCCCCTCTAATCAGAAGTTCTGTGCCTAATTATCTTCTTTCCCGCTTTGTAGCCCGGGAGGGTTGTGAGATACTTCTTTCTGGAGAGGGATCAGATGAGCTCTTTGCCGGTTATGATTATCTTAAGGAGCGAGAAATGAATGAAATCAATACCGAACTCCAGAAACTGGTGGAGGCCCTGGGTCAGGTTGGACTGCAGCGGGCAGATAGGATGAATGGTGCCCATGGTCTGGACTGCCGTCTGCCCTTTTTAACACCGGAAATGGTGGAGTTTGCTCTAACCATTCCTCCAGAATTGAAACTGAAATGGGATAATTCCCACAAAGAGGAACATCCGGTGGAAAAATGGATACTGCGCCGGGCTTTTTCAGATTACCTGCCGGAGGAGATCGTCTGGCGTGATAAGCAGATGTTTGGCGAAGGCAGCGGCTCGATTGATCTCTGCCAGGCCTTAAACCGCCGGGGGGAAATTGAAGTTTATGGCGAGACCATAAAACTTTCAGATGACCTCTGCGGCGAGGGTGTTTATGGTGAGGAAATCAGACAGCAATTTCTGGAAGAGGAAGGTGTGCTGGTTAGATCTCAGGAAGAGTATTTTTATTACCTAATTTTTAAAAGGTTCTATCCTGAACCGACCAGACTGCCCGATTTAAGCCGCTGGAAAAAATCCTATCAGGAGGAGTAAGATAGTTCAGATTGGTAAAACAAGTACAGTCCAGATAAATTCCCCACTTTAAGAAATTAACTTAAATTAACTTAAAGAAATTTACAGAAAGAGTTTAAAAGATCAACATCAGGGGGCCTGTGAAAGGCCCCCATCATTTTTTCATTTAATTTAGTCATTTTTTCATTTAATTTAGTCAGAAATCACAATTTTCCTTCCTTACCTTTATTATACCTTCCTTATTCATTATGCATTCAGTTTTACATTTTTACATTCAACTTGAAAATCCCGTTTATTTTTCTTTTATTCAATCTGGAAATCCTGATTGTCTTATCTTATATTCATCTCAGGATAAATTCTGGATTTGTTTTTCGATTGAATGCAGTTCCTGCTTGAGTTCGGCCAGATATTTTTCCAGGTTAGCAAGGGATTCTTGCCGCTTTTTCTGTTTATTCCGCTTATGATGGGTTTGCTTTTTATGATTTTTTTGGGTTTTAGTCTTTTTCTGTCTTTTAGACTTATGAGTTTCATGCCTGTTTTCCCTTTTATCATGGCAGCCGCGACCTGAATTCTCCTGATATTCAGTTTCAAATTTCTCTTCCTCTTCCTCATCTTTCTCATCTTCCTCTTCTATCTCTTCTTCATTCTCTTCCATTTCATATTCATATTCATACTCATATTCTTCTTCGTTTCTGTCCTTCTCCTTGCTGTCACAGTCGCAGTGACAGCAGCAGAGGCAGCAATTACAACAGTGACAGGGACAGCAGCATTCACACTGGCAGTGACAGGTGCAGCAGCATTCACACTGGCAGTGGCAGTCACAGCAGCAGTCGCAGCTGCAGACCTGCTCCGTGTGATGAGTTGTTTTAAATCCCTGATAACCATGATGTCCATGATGCTCATAATGCCCGGGATGCCCATGATGGCCCTGGTGACTGTAATGCCCGTGATGGCTGTAATGACTATGATGACTGGAATTTTCGGGATGACTATGGCTATGACTATGGCAGCACATTTAATTTACCTCCTTTCATTTTAATTTTGCCTGATGCTGGATAATTTGATTTACTTTAAGTTTAATTGAATTATAGCATAAAAATTCAATTTAATAAAGGCTTAATTAAATATTATTTTTAACTTAGTTTTTCATATTAACTTGGAAATATGCCATTTTATTTTCATATTTTGTTGTACTCTTACAGGGGCATGAGGGTTTATCTAAATCAATTTATTATAATTTATGGGCAACTGATTCTAGATAACTTACAGGACAGATAGACAAAAAAATAAAACCTCACTTTCCTTTCGGAGGGAAAGGAAGAAGAGGTTAATTTATCCTCAAATATGCTTATTTTAATTCAGGATCTTCCTGTCTGATTGGAGTTTCTAGAATTTTAAATAGTGACTTCTCCTTGACAACCTGAGTACTGATAGAAGTAGTAACCCTAATCAGTAGCCCTAAAAGGAGAGAAAAAAAATCACCAATAAAATACCAGGCAGAAACTTTCGAGCTTAATTTTCAAACCTGGTGGTGGTTCCGGAGGCGCTTCCCGACATCTGCAGGCCATCCTCCCGGCGGGCTCTAAACCGGACTGAAAGGCTGCTGGGATTGACTGTCACCCGAAAATTGTAGGTAACTTTCATATCATTATGGGTTCCGGTTCGGGAAACTGTAAAAAAAACTCTGTTGTCTCTTCTTTTAGGTGTTCCGGAGATAGAATGGCTAAAACTCCCGTCCTGAGAGTCCCCCAAAACAGACAGGCTTGCAGAGTTTTCAGCAAAATTGGCAGAAAAACTCCAGTTGCCTGAAACCTGATAGGGGATGCTGACCCTATCAATTGTTCCTTCAGCTCTAACGATTTCAGCTTCCTCAGGATCTTTTTCTACTGTCTCATCCTTTTCTGTACTATCTTCCTGGCCATTCCTGCTGCGGTCAGCAGTCATTTCACTTGAGGCGGGACCAACTGGCAGGGAATAGTTTATTGTAATTCCAGCCAGAAATTGATTATTTAGCTCCTCCGGGGGAAGATGCAAATAACCTATTTCTCCTCCCCAGGAAAATCTGCTGCTTATATCCCGCTCAAAACCAAGTTTGGCCTGATAACCGGGACTTGATATTGTAAGCCCTTCAGCATTAAAGGCTGCTCTGCTGATTCCTCCATCCAGATAAAAGTGGGTATCACGATAGCTGATGGGCGAATAGATTCTTCCGGAAATCTGCCATAAATTAAGCCGACCGGAATACTCTTCCCAGGAGTAGGGCAGGCTGGCAAAACCCCCGGCAAAACCTATGTTTTCACCCCGCAGCATAATTCTGCCCTGAGGAATGATTCCCTGAAGTGTTCCGGCGCTGAAAACCAGCTGGCCTTCAGGTTCATCAAAGGCCAGAGCAGGATATGATAATATGCTGACCATAATAGTCAATACTAACAGCATCAAAAAAAATTTAAGTAATAAAAAAGATGCTCTTCCGGATAATTTCTTACTGCGGGAGTCTTTTATACTCAAGTTTTTTCACCTCTTCTCTGACAGAATTATATCATATTTTTACACAAAGAGTAAATGCCCTATTAATTTTAAAGGTACTTCTATCAGAAAGCATGGGTTGTAATTTGCCGTTGATAATTATAAAATTGAGCCGAGATAGCAATTAAAATTTGAGCCAAACATCACATCTGATTTTACAAACTGATAAAAATTTTTCTCAGAAAATGATAGAATTAAAATTACCAGAGATTAAATCCTTACCCCGGGGTGATTTACCGGTGAAGATGCTGAATAATATCAGAAAACCAAAACCGATTCCCGATGCCTGGCAGTCCATCATAATTATAATTCTTATTCTGGCAGTCCAGCTCTTTCTATCTTTGACAGCTGAACTGTTTCTTTCTTATCTGGCGGTTGATTTTGTCCTGACTGATTTTGTGATTTCAGCTCTGGGCAATGCCATTGTGATCTGGCTCCTGCTGCAAAAAATCAGCAGCCCCCGGGTTGCCGGGCTTTTTCAGCCGAAACTGCAAAGGGCAGCTCCTTACCTGGGGACCCTGCTGCTTTTTGCAGGATTCCTAATGCTTCAGGCCCTGGTAAACAGTCACCTCTGGTCTCTCTTCCAGCAGTCTTTTACTGATTACCTGGAGGTTTTTTCGCCTCTGATGGAACATAACATTTTCATAAGTTTTCTCTTCATGGTGATTATTTTTCCCCTGCTGGAGGAGATTATCTACCGCGGCATTATTCTTGAGGGCCTGCTGCTGAATCACGGCCGAAATTTTGCCCTGTTATTTTCAGCTCTGATCTTTGGTCTGATTCATATGATTATCATACAGATTATTCCAGCATTTTTCTCCGGCCTGCTGCTGGGCTGGCTTTACTTAAAATATAGATCACTGCTGCTGGTGTTTTTTGCCCATGCTGTCAATAACGCCGCTTCTTTGACCTCTTATCAGTTAATTAATTTTACTGAAATTCCAGAAATGGAAATAGCCCTGCAGTATCAACTGCTGCTTATTTTCGGTGGACTGATTCTGCTGGGTCTGGGGTACAAAATCTGTCGTGCTGATATCCTCAAACAGGACAGGCATCCTGAAAAAACCAGTTGAATTTTATGGCAGGTTTACAATCATTTTCTGGTTTTAAAACGATAAAGCAAACGGCCTTGAAAATGTCAATCTGGTCCCGACAGATGGAGTTTTTTCAGTTTATTCTAATCTATAATGGTCTGGTATCCGATTACGTTTATTTACAAAGTTGTGAAAAGCTGATATAATTATTTCCTATCAGAGAAATATCAGCGGAATAAACTAAAAGGACTAAAACATTTTTAACCAGTCAGATCATAATAAATATTACCAAGCCAGACCTAAAATTAAAATAGACACCGACCTCCAGACTGCCGGAAGCAGATAGCACTCTCAGATCTATATATCCTGTTCCCGGCAGTTGTCTATTAAACATGAAATATTTAGTCACCACTTGAGTATGAAATATTTGTGAATTTGCAGGTATATGATATATCAACTTCATTTTATCCATGTTGTTCACTTTACCATTAATATTAAATATTTTTTATAACCCAAAAATTTGACGTTTGCCAAAGAAAATATATCCTGCTTCTTAATTTTTAAAACCCCCAGCAAAAACCTACTATCGCAATTTTCGCTTATTATTATCAGCAGCAACTTAATTAGCAACCAAATAATTTAAAGAAAAAGAACCTGGGAAGGAGGCGAAACTGTGAATATGAAAGTGTACAATATCCGGATGTTAACCTCGGTTTTGAACAGATCAGAGGAGGAAGTACTGGAGTTATTAAAGGAAGGAAAACTGGCCGGCGAAAAATTATTCGGTGAGTGGTTTGTCTCAGAAAGACAGGTACGCGAATATCTGGATCATGAAAGCAGGGAAAATAAATACTATAAGCATAACTTCTGGTGATCGGCAGAAATTTTAAATTGAAGCCAGGTGGCCCGATAAAAACAAAATCAGAGAAATCAGGGGAGGGAGAAAATGGCAGGAAAATCCCGACAAAAGGGTAATAATCAGCAGGGAAAAATCATAAAAAACATTTAGCAGGCTTCACCCGTTGGAAATAACCCGGAATTTACTTTCCGTTGTTTTCAGCTGCAGCTTAAGGGTGAAGCCTTTTTTTATTTCTATATTTCTCTAGTGCCGGCGCTTACTTCAGCAGAAAGGCCCGGGCCGGTGCTCCTTCGGTGTCCTTAAATTTCAACGGTGCTAGCAGCAGGGTGTAAAATCCAGCCGGGACTTCATTAAGCCTGAGGCCTTCAAGGATACCGATTTCTTTTTCCAGGAGAGTTTTATGTGAGGGGTGATCGGGCTGATCCCGCTCAATTCCCAGGGCATCAATCCCAACTCCAGCAGGCAGAGGCACAAGTTCGGCCAGAAATCGGGCTCCGCTTTCCGCTAGATAAATAAATTTTTCAGGATTTTTCTTAAGAAAACCGGGATTAGAATTTCTGGTTTTCAAAAGAATAAAATTTCCTTCGCTGATATCTAGTTTTTCCAGTTCCGCTGCGGTTATTCTGTCCTGTACTCCGGTAAGATCCAGCACCTGGCAGGGGTTAAAGAGATTATTCTCTGTAAAATAGTCAATCCTGGCACCTCCCTTTATCATATGCAGGGGGGCATCTATGTGGGTTCCGGTATGAAGGTTCATGGTGATCTGGGATTGATGGTGGCTAGCGGAATCGTGGTTGGAAAGAGTAACCAGCTTTGGCGCCATCTCCTGCCGTCCCTTATAAACCGGCATCTCGGGCTCGATCGTCATGGAAATATCATAAACCTTTCTGCCGGATTCGGCCAGCCTGCTGGTATCGGTAAAGCTGCTATTTTTTTTCACTGGTTTAACCCCATTTCTTATTAGATTTTTACTCTTGCTTCCACTGGATAAATTCTAATTCAACGAAATTTAGAAATTATTATTCCTAACACTGCAAAAATCCTGGCAATGATTGTGCCGGGCAATTTCATATAGCAGTGCTATCATTAATACCATGTTGCTAATGGCTATTCAGGTTTTTTCTCATACATTATACGAGCTTTAGCTCATAATAAAATACTCCGCTCATAATAAAATGCTCCGGCTGAAATCCTGATTTTGAACTGAAACCCTGACTTTAAAGAAATCCAGTTTTTTGCAGGGGAAAAAGGTTTTTTCTAGAAATCTATATATGGAGGAAAAAATTTTTGAGGCAGCAAAATTTTTCTGTCAGCTTTTCTTTTTGGTTTTTGGCAGTTTGTCCTTTTAATTAGAGCCTCCTAAATATCCCTCCTAAATATACTTCCTGAATATCAAGGAAATACACAAAATGAAAAATCCAATTTTTAAAACTAAAATCTACAGAATAACACGCTGCTGTTAAAAACTGAATCAGATTTAGTCACATCATAACCAGGTTATCTTTAATTACATTTTTTTTGTTTTGCAGATATTGCCATCATTATAGCACACAATATAGAACACAATCTAGCCACATTAATTATAACACACTTAAAGGAGAAAATAACATAACTTAAAGACAAACAACCAGAAGACAACATTGCTTTCAGCTGTTTCACCAGCACAGCAAAACTTATCGCAGCAGAGGAGGAGGTACCGCCGACTAAAGGACACAGCTAAAATATGCAGCTCTGCTCAAACGTTTGCATTCCCGGCAATTCAGTCTGCTGCTGGAGCAACATAAAGCCTGATTTTAGCTGCAGAAAAAATGACCGGGGCAAAAAATCTCAAACTTCTACAAAAATGAGGGGGAGTAAGTTAAGCAATGCTGAGAAAAAACTGCAGATTTCTGGCAGTCCTTGTTCTGATGACAGCCCTGCTGCTGGTACCGGCTGCCGGCGCGGCGGCGGAAACTGACCCGGTACCGGAAAATCATCTCAGAATTCATATTGAGAGGGAAGATGACAGCTTTCAGGACCTGGGTCTCTGGGTCTGGGAGGATGTGGCCACCTGGTCCGAGGAGCTGGGGGGCTGGCCCGATGGCTCGACCTGGCTTGCCGATAAACCCCGGACAGATTTTGGTGTCTATGTCGATGTCGAACTGGCCAAAGACCCGGAAGAGGTGGGTTTCCTCCTTAACAACTGGCAGGGAGAAAACCTGACCGAGGACAAATTTGTCGATATTCTCACTCCCGAAATGAATCAGGTCTGGCTTAAGCAGGATGGCGATGACCATAATGTATATCTCTACGAGCCGGTGGATCTCCCGGAAAATAAGGTGCGAATTCATTTTTACCATGAAGATCTGGAGCGGGAGGATTATCTGGATTGGGGTCTCTGGATCTGGGATGATGTTAAAACCTGGTCCGAAGAGGTAGCTGGCTGGCCCGAGGGCGCCACTTCCTTCCAGGAGGATCAGATTGGAGAATTTGGTGCCTATCTTGACATTGAAGTTGAAGAGGATCCCGATCAGATCAGCTTTCTGGCGGTCAACAAGGAGACCGGGGAACAGACCGGCGATATCAATGTCCTGGATCCTGATCAGGATCAGTATTTCTTCCGCTGGCAGGAAGATGAATACTACACTAATCCCTATTATGTAAGGGAGGCAGGCATGGAAGCAGCAACTCTACTGGCAGACAAAATCCAACTTGTTTTTGGCAGCACGGCAGCACTGACTGAAGAAGAACTGGCTGAAATTTCCGTGGCAGACAGCCAGGACAATCCGGTGGATATTGCCGAAATTGAGATAGTTGATAAGGAAATCGTCGAGGTCCGGGGAGATTTTGAGATTGCCGAAGCCCCCTATCAGGTTTCTTTTGCTGAAGATACAGCAACCGCCCGGGCAAACTGGCGGCTGATTGATGAGCTCTACGCCTATGATGGTGACCAGGGAGTTGAGCTTCATCCCGATGGCACCGCCACACTGAAACTCTGGTCACCCCGGGCCGAGCAGGTCTCGGTCATTCTCTATGATAGTGAGGATCAGCATGAGGTGGTTGTCGAAGATATTCCCATGGCCTATGATGAGGGAACCGGGGTCTGGGAGGTAACTCTGACTGAAGAGAATACCGGGGTTGCTGATTTAACCGGCTATTTTTATCACTATCAGATTGAGCGGAACGGCGAGACCAGACTGGGCCTGGACCCCTATGCCCTTTCCATGGCAGCCTGGGAGTTCGGTCCCGAGCAGGAGGAGCCGCCCTATCCGGTGGGCCAGGCAGCTATCGTGGACCCGGGAGAAATAGGCCCGGAACTGGATTATGCCGAGATTGAGGGCTTTGAAAAGAGGGAAGATGCCATCATCTATGAAATCCATGTCCGGGATTTTACCTCTGACCCTGCTCTGGAGGATGAGCTGGAGCATCAATTCGGCACCTTCATGTCCTTTACCGAAAAGCTGGATTATATTGAAGAGCTGGGTGTTACCCATGTTCAGCTCCTGCCGGTGATGAGCTATTACTTTGGAGATGAACTGGCCAGTGCTGAAAGGATGCTGGAGTACTCCACCAGTAATAACAACTACAACTGGGGCTATGATCCCCACAGCTACTTCTCGGTCAGCGGAATGTATTCCGAGGATCCCACCGACCCAGAGCTCCGGATAAAGGAGCTTAAGACACTGGTCGAGGAAATTCACAGCCGGGGTATGGGCGTGATTTTTGATGTGGTTTACAACCATACCGCCAGGGTCCACATCTTTGAGGATCTGGTGCCCTACTACTACCACTTTATGGATGCTGACGGTAGCACCAGAACCAGCTTCGGCGGCGGTCGTCTGGGAACAACCCATGAGATGTCCCGGAGAATTCTGGTCGATTCCATCACCTACTGGGTGGAGGAATATAAGGTTGATGGTTTTCGCTTCGATATGATGGGGGACCATGATGCTGAAAGCATCGAAATGGCCTATGAAAAAGCCAGAGAACTCAACCCCGATATCCTGATGATCGGTGAGGGCTGGCGGACCTATGTGGGAGATGAACTGGAAGAGGATGTCATGCCGGCCGATCAGGACTGGATGGAGCACACCGAGACGGTAGGAGTTTTTTCCGATGATTTTCGGGATGAACTCAAGTCCGGTTTTGGTTTTGAAGGTGAGCCCCGTTTTCTCACCGGAGAACCCCGGGATATTGAGCATATTTTTGATAACATCAGGGCTCAGCCTCATAATTTTACTGCCACCGATCCCGGTGATGTGGTGCAGTACATTTCTGCCCATGATAATCTCACCCTCCATGATGTAATCTCCAGATCTATTCAGAAGGACCCCGATTATCATCAGGAGGAGATTCAAAAACGAATCAGGCTGGGCAACACCATGGTGCTGACCGCCCAGGGAACCGCCTTTCTCCATGCCGGCCAAGAATACGGTCGAACCAAACAGTTCAGGGCTGAGACCGAGGAACAGCCCCCGGACACCCAGATCGGTGTCGATGAAGAGGGAGAAAAATTTGATTACCCCTATTTTGTCGATGATTCCTATGATTCCACTGATGCGGTCAATATGTTTGACTGGTCCCGGGTCAGGGAAGAGGGCGTTCATCGCGATACCAGGGAATTTACCCGGGGCTTAATTGAACTTCGGCGCTCCACCGAAGCTTTCCGGATGGAAAATATGGAGCTGATCGAAGCTAAGGTTGATCTGGTAGACACTCCTGATATTGCCGAAGAGGATCTGGCCATCGGTTACCGGGCTGAATCATCAGCTGGTGAGGTCTACTATGTCTTTATCAACGCCGATGAAGAGGAGCGCGAATTTGAACTGGATCTTGATCTATCCGGGGCTGAGATTCTGGTTGATGCTGAAAGGGCTGGAACAGAAGCCCTCACCGAACCGGAAGGGGTTGAGCTGACCGACGAGGGTCTCCTTCTTGAAGCTCTGACACCTGCGGTTCTCAGAGTGGAATAGCCAGACAGGATCAAAAGTCAATTAATAGTCGGATGGGATTAAAAGCAGTGGAATAGCCAGACAGGATCAAAAGTCATTGAATAGCTGGATGAAATCAAAAAGAGTGGGATAGCTTGACAGGATCAAAAGAAGTGGTATAAACGGGGCAGCCAGCTCTGACCCCAGGCTGCCCCGCTTTTTTTCTGGGTTTTTGACTGCTTTTGCGAAATAATTCTCCGGGTATTTTCCTTTACGTGCAGAAAAAGTATGTGTAATGTGTCTGAAATTTTATTTTTCGCAAATAATATGGAAAAGAGTAAAAAAAAGAGCAAGAAAAAGAATAATAACTTATTTCCATTATTTTCTCTCACCCTCGCTCGGGGGAGGAAACCTTCCTAGCACAGCTAACTAGGATGCTATGCATTTTTTATTGCCAAACTCTGTATTTCTTATTTGCCAAAGACAATTATAAAGATAAGAATTAAAGAAAAAAATTAAAGAAAGGAAAAAGGAATGGAATAAAGAATATAGAAATTTTGCCAGGACAAAATTTATAAAATCTACCACTGTTTTAGTGAAGATCTTTAATCTTAAATTTGAATAAAAAAGAGCAGCCAGGGGTTTGGCTGCTAAGCTGTTGCAGGGGTGCAGCAAAATTAAGATCGAAAAAATAGTATTATAGGTTAAAACAGTTATAAAAAGGTTTAACAGAGAAACAGAGAATGAGATAAAAAGATATATAAATTTATAATTCGGTTTTATCTATGACCCGGTCTTCAAAAAAATAAACTGGTCTTCAAATTCCAGGATTTCAAGAGGTGATCTGCTCCATCAGAATGTTGATCATCATATAAACTCTCGCCTCTTTAATCAGATAGGGTTCTTCATCCTGGAGTACATACCTGGCAATCATGGGAAATTCAATCTCTTTGCCGGTGGCCGGAATACCTGCAAATTCTCCAATATGGGTGCCCAATAAAGTCCACTCTATCACTGCTTCTCCTTAGCCTACCATAAGATTTAAATCCTTAATCTCATCAATCTCGAAGATAACATTGTAAAAATAGTAAAGACCTTCGGCCAGTTCCTGAGCATTGGTAGCAAAGGGCGCTCCCGTTGCCATATCGAAGAAAAGCACATCCTCAGTAACATAGTCATAATTGTGGATTGCATCGGCATCTTCTGGATAGAGATATCCCATTATTATTCCCCTGGTTGTATCAATACAGGGGCCTTCATGACTGTCAGCAGCTATCCCTGAACTGAACAATAACCCGGCGGCAACAACAACAGCCAAAATCAGAATTATTCCTTTAAATCTTAACACACCACCACTCCCCCTTTTAGTTTTATAAAAATCTTTTGATTCTACCATAAACTTAAACACTATGGTTAATTATACCACATTAGCTTTTGCTGCCTGTTACATGCTACTTATATTTCACTTAGAATTCAGTCATAATTTTTTGAGTTAAATTTTTTTAAGCTTTAGAGAGTTTTTGCCATAAAAAAATCAAAATAAGCATAAAAGAGCATAAAAGAGTATATATAAGCATAAAAAAGCATAGTAAATAATAAAATTTATAGTCAATAGAAAAAGAGCAGCCCTAGCAGGCTGCTCTGTAAAAATCTTAGCTCTTAATTTAGAAAGATTTGTGGTTTTTGAGGGATGCAGTGATATTTAGCAGGATACTTGGCTTTTAAGATAATTCTGTCACGCCTCTGCTACACTATTGTGTTAATACTCAGGGGAAGTTCATAATTGCTGCTGGCCAGCTCTTCAGCTGTTACATCCTGGAGACCAAAATCGTCATCAAAATCTTCAAATTCTTCCTCATCTGGCACACCACAGGCAGCTGTGGCAAATACAATCAGGGTCAGGACCAGTACCAGAGCAACAAACTTGTAATATTTTCTCATTTTCCGCACCTCCACCTCCATAGTTTTTTAGGTAGCTTCTTTATCTTGCAAATTTAATTTATCACATAAATGTGTGGAGGTGATGGAGAAAAAATGAAAAAATAGTGTTGCCTTACAAAAATTTTTATGAAATATTTTTGCAAATTTTGTGAAAATAAAAAATTCCAGCGATAATCCGGGAATAATCAATCAACTTAGCTGAAATTAATTTACTGCGAGTATAATTTAACCCTGATTTTTAAAAATAACTTTTGATTTTTTCAATATAATCATTACCGGCAGCATCATCTGATACTAAAGAAACCTGTTCTGGACCGGAAATTCCCAGACCGATCTCTGCTGCCCGGGCAAGCTGTTCCAGCTCAAAAGTGGGGGTATTCATGATAACATCGGTGGAACCCAGCTCCTTTAAAATGGCAACACCGGTGGCATCCAGGGCTACCGGGTCGGAGCCCACCAGAGTTACATTTGCCTGAACTCTCTTCCCCGAAGAGGGCCCGCCGCTGGTAAAGGCCTCGACACCATCGATGAGATAGATATCGGGCTGATAGGCCAGGCTAATTTCAGCGATTCTATCCCTCATCCGTTCGGAGCCGTGCAGCTCATTCATATAGTCAGTGCCTGTATTGGG
>PWHA01000110.1 GCA_003554685.1 Halanaerobiaceae bacterium | reverse complement strand
TGGTCACCGATATAGTTTTTGGCAGTGAAAGCGGCCGGCTCGAACCTCTTGATAGGATAGCCAGCCTCCTGGCAGAGGAATCTGAGGCCTTCCAGTCCGGCCTGCAGAAATATTTAAGAGAGGGCTATTCCTTCCCCCGGGCCAGAACCCGGACCATAGCTGACCTGCTCCCGGGAAAAATCAGTCCGGAAAATACCATAACCGGCCCCAACAATATTCTGGGAATAGAATACTTAAAAATAATTAAAAAATATAATCTGAATATTACCCCCCATACCATTGCCCGCCGGGAAGCAGGCTATCATGATGACAAACCAAAAACCGGCAGTATTGCCAGTGCCACAGCTATCCGAAATATCATTTATCAAAATTTGGGAAGTAAAGAGAAGGAAATCAGCCGAGTATTATCTAAAATCAAAGGATATGTACCGGAAACCACCGTGAAAATGATAAAGAGGGCTCTAGCAGAAGGAGAGGGACCTGCTGATCTGGAGAAGTTTCAGAACATGGTGAAGTTTATTCTCATCAGGGCAACCCGCCAGGAACTGCTGGAAGTACCGGCCCTGAATCAGGATCTGGTAAATTCTCTGCTCAAAGCCCGCCGTCAGGAACAGACCTATCAGAATCTGCTGGACTCCCTGACCTCACCCACTTACCCCGGTACCAGAATTCAGCGGGCCTTTATTCAGGCATTTTGCCGGCTTACCGGCAGCAGGCTGGAAAACCTGGCAGCAAAATTCCCGCCCTATCTCAGGGTTCTGGCTCTGGGCAGTCGGGGGGAATCTCTGCTGGCCGAACTGGACTGTCAGTCCGGGGTTCCGGTAATAATCAATCCCGCCAGCTTTATTGCCGAACCAGATCTCAAAAGCCGGGATCCTCTGACCCTGCATCTCAGTCTGGAGATTCTGGCCAGCGACATTTACGGCTGTCTCCGGCCTGCCTCCAGAACAGCACAGAGCGGTCAGGATTTCACCCGGTCCCTGATAAAATATTAAAGCTTTAGTTTTCTCAGCAGTTCAGTAAAGGATTCCACTTTAATTATCTCAATATCATTAAAAAGCTCGATATCTCCGGGAAGATCGGCAGAAATAATAAAAAGTTCAGCTCCCAGTTCAACAGCAGACTGGAATTTCAATCTGACTCCATCCACCTGGCCTATGTCTCCCCGGTAGTTAATTGTTCCGCTGCCGGCAATCTTTCTACCTCCGGTTATATCCTCTTCAGTCAGCTGATTATAGATCTCCAGGGCAAACATCACTCCGGCCGAGGGACCAACAAGGTTGCTGGGTGCAAAACTTACCCGTTCCGGCATCTCATAGTCCAGGCCGGCTGAGGTTATATATATACCCAGGGAAGACCTTTCCGGATCTTCCTCGAATTCTCTGGTAACAACCTCAACTTCTCTTTCTTCTCCGTTTCGTAAAATTTTCAGTCTGAGTTCACTGCCCGCTGGAAAACTTCTAATTACCTGCTGGGCCTCTGAGGGCATCTCAACTGTACTGTCCTCAATCTCTATGATTATATCTCCCGGCCTGAGGATATCTACAGCCTTGCTCTCTTCCATAACCTGAACGATTTCAACTCCCTGACTGGATATTACAACTTCATAACCTGCTTCCCGGTAGGCTGCTGCCTGAGCTTCCAGCTGACTATCCTCCATCAGCCGGGACATGAATTCCAGATACTCCATCTCCGACATCTCGGAAGGAATGGTGGCCTCAACCGGTGTTAGCTCTCTTTCCTCCCGGTCAGGCATGAGAAAAAATATTCCGAGATCCCAGAAGGTTGCTCTCCTCTGACCGACTGCAGTCAGATAAAATTCTCCCCAGCCCTCCTCCCGGTGTCCATCTTCTACCTCAATAATTTCCTGGACTGCCTTAGGGGGAGCAGATTCAATAATATAGTATCCTGAAGGAATAATATTAACAGCCACAAATAACAGCAGCAGAAGCCCAATTATTTTATAGCGGGTGGGCACCCGGGGACCCGCAGTTTCCCTGCCGGCTTTTATCTCTTCTGTCAGAAAATCTTCTCTGCTTTCTTCATCCCTTTCTCTCATCCCCATCACTACCTCTCAAAAAATCACTATCTTAACAGCAGCTCATTAACTCCCAATAAATCATTTGTCCCTGGTAAAGCTTTTAATATACTTTTTAATATACTAATATACAGCTGCCTGACTGTCAGCTCTGGGCTCAACAGCAGCCAGCAGTGCTCCGTTTTCAAGATCCTGAAGTATTATCTGTCCCCGGCCAAAGCCTCCAGCCCGGGTGCTGATCTCTATCTCATGGCCCCGCCTTTCCAGTTCTCCGGCCAGATATTCCGGAAAACCGGCCTCCAGCACCACCTGCTTTCCCTGCTGCCAGCGCCAGCGGGGGGCATCCAGAGCCTCCTGGGGATTACAGCCGTAATCCACCATATTCTGTATTACCTGAAGGTGACCCTGGGGCTGCATGAATCCCCCCATCACACCAAAGGGACCGAGATATTCACCCTGCTTGCGGTAAAAGCCCGGAATAATGGTATGGTAGGGTCTTTTACCTGCTTCAGGATAATTGACAGACTCCCGGTCCAGAACAAAGTTATAACCTCTGTTATGCAGAGAAATACCTGTTTCCGGCACCACGATCCCGGAGCCAAATCCGGTATAATTACTCTGGATAAAAGAAACCAGATTGCCCCGGTCATCGGCAGCAGCCAGATAAACTGTTCCGCTGCGGTCTATCTCCCCAGGCTGAAATATCCGGGCCTCTTCCCTGATTTCCTGCCGGCGCTGCTTCAAATATTCCTCCTCCAGCAAGATTTCCGGTCTAACCATCAAATTTTCCGGATCTCCGATGTGTTCCCTGCCATCAGCAAAGGCCAGCTTTAGGGCCTCAATTCTGACATGCAGTTCTTCCCCGCTGCCAGGATAGGCAAACTCAAATCCCTCCAGAATTTTTAAGGCCTGCAGGGCTATCAAACCCTGGCCATTGGGAGGAAGTTCGAAGATTTCATGACCTCGATACTCAATTTTTAAAGGCTCAACCTCCCTTGGCTGATAACCAGCCAGGTCACTGAAATTTAGATATCCTCCTGTTCTTTCTGCAAAATCAGCGATTCTTTCCGCCAGCTGACCCCGGTAAAAATCCTCCACTCCAGCCTGACGCAGGCGCCTGAAGGTCTCAGCCTGCCGGGGAGACCCCCAGATTTCTCCCGGCCGGGGAGCCCGGCCCCTAAGCGAAAAACTTTCCAGAAAATTCTCTCTGAATTCACCTGAAAGTTCAGCCTTGTAACTTTCCAGGGCCCGCTCCCAGTTAGCAGATACCACCGGGGATACCGGAAAACCCTTACTGGCATAATACCAGGCCGGTCTCAGGATTGTATCCCAGTCCAGGCTGCCGTAATTATCACGGAGATGCTGCCAGCCTGCCAGCTGACCCGGCACCGTCACCGCCTGCCAGCTGTAGGGATCAAGCCGGTCAGCTTCAGCTGTTTTTTGCCCTCTCGAATCAGCCGAAGCAGCTTTACTCTGCTTCTCCAGGGTGAAATTTTCCGGCAGATAACCGCTGGCGTTCAGACCCCTGATTTTATCATCAGCTTTAAAGAGGGCAAAGCAGTCTCCCCCCAGGCCGTTAGAGGTTGGTTCTACAACTGTTAAAACTGCAGCAGCAGCCAGGGCAGCATCGAAGGCATTTCCTCCTTCTTTCAGCATTGAGAGCCCGGCCTCTGCCGCCAGAGGCTGGCTGGCAGCTACCGCCCCCCGCCCTGCCATGATTAGCTTTCTTTCAGATTTAAACTTATAGCGGTTAAAATTAAAATCCATGATTTCATCCTTTCTATTTCATCCTTTCTCCAGCGGTATTTCAACCTTAAATCTGCTTCCCCTGCTGGAACTTTCAACATCTATCCTGCCCTTGAGAGATTCAACCAGTTCCCGGGTTATTGCCAGTCCAATTCCAGTTCCCCCGGTTTTCCGGTTCCGGGATTTATCGGTGCGGTAAAATCTTTCAAAGATTAAATCAAGTTCCTCTTTCTCAATTCCTATCCCACTGTCTGTCACGGCAAACTTAAGCTTTCCTCCCTTTATCCCAGCGGTCAATTCTATCCTGCCTCCGGCATCGGTGTACTTGATGGCATTGGAGAGCAGATTATCCAGAATTATTGCCAGAGCTTCCCGGTCCAGCCTAAAACTGTCTTCGGGAAGGGCCAGCCTGCTCTTAAAACTAAGCCCGTTATTTTCAGCCTGGCGGGAGAATTTCTGGTCAATCTGAACAAAGAACTCCTGCAGGTTAACATCCTCCTGCTTTAGATTAAACATTTTCTTTTCAGCCAGAGAAAGGTCATCCAGTCTGTTGGTAAGTTCAATCAGCCTGTCGATTTCTTCCTGAAGATCCTGCAGTATTTCCTCATTTACTTCCAGATAACCATCCTCAACCGCCATTAAATAATTCAGGATATTGTTTAGAGGGGTTCTGAGCTCATGGCTCAAATCCGAAGCAGATTCTCTCCGGATTCTCTCCAGATAATTCAACCTTTTGCCCAGTTCATTTATTTCCAGATACAGTTCCTGCAGCTCTTCGGGGTACTGCCGGGAAATCTCAACCTGATAGTCTCCCCTTCTAATTTCCTTGACTGCTCCGGCAAATCTCCGGATAGGCTCGGTTAATTTTCTGCTGATATAATAGCTCAATACAGCTGCCAGGGCAGCCAGGCTCAGCCCCAGAGGAAGCAAAAGCCCGTAAATATCCCGGCTGAATTCAGCTGTCCTGGCCGAGATTTCAGCAGCGAGCAGCGACTCATCATTCTCCTCCGGCCAGGATAAATAGCCCAGACTTTCCCCGCCAACAAAGAGCTCAAAGCCCTCTTCCATCATGGCCTGCATCCGAGCCATCCCCCTGCTTTCCGGGTGCATATCTCTCATCATGCTGCCGTGGCCCCGGCGGAAGGGATGATAAATAAGATTATTGGCAGCTGCATACTCCTCTACCATACTCCTGATCTCAGTCAGATTTCTATTCTCCTGATAAAGCTTATTAAGATAATCCTCATATTCATCAAGTTCCCGGGCCGTTTCCTGCAGCTGATAATCAAAAAAATATCTGTCCAGACTCCAGTTAAGCGCCAGGGCTACTGCTGCCAGGGACAGGATTATTATGGCCAGCAAATTGATAAAAAATTTACTTCTCAGACTCTTCATCTGTTCTTTCATCCTTCATTCTGTATCCCATGCCATAAACCGTTTCAATCAGCCGGTCTTTCTGCAGGGATAGCTTTTTTCTGATATTCTTAATATGAACATCTATGGTCCTGTCAAAACCATTATAGTCAAAACCAAGAGCTCTTTGAGCAAGCTGCTCCCGGCTTAATACCCGGCCTCTATTTTCCAGCAGAGCCTGAAATAGCTTGAATTCGGTAGCTGTCAGGCCGGCTTCCTCTCCAGAAACAGTAACTCTGGCCTCCTCCGGAAAAATGATAATATTATCTCCAACTTCAATCAATTCCCGGGAGCTGTAGTTCTGCCTCTTTAAGATAGCCTTAACCCTGGCCACCAGTTCCCTGGGGCTGAAGGGCTTGACCACATAATCATCCGCTCCCCGCTCAAAACCCTCCAGTTTCTCTCTTTCTGAAGAACGGGCGGTCAGCATTAATATCGGCAGATTGGAATATTTTCTTATCTCCCGGGCCACCTCTTCACCGGCCAGGCCGGGAAGCATCAAATCCAGAATCACCAGGTCTGGCTCCTTTTCCAGTGCCATTTCCAGGGCCCTGTCACCCCGGCTGGCAGTCTCTACCACAAAACCTTCCTCCTCAAGATAGCGAGAAATGACCTTCCTCACTTTCTCTTCATCATCAACAACCAGAATCTGTGCTTTCATGGCTCTCACTCCAGATAATCCCGTAATAAAGCTCTTTAAAAAATTTCTTATATGCTCTGATTTATCCTTTATCAAATTCTCTTATCAAATTAATACTTTTCATTAAATTAAATACTCATTCTCAACCTGATTAAATTTCTAACAACCATAATTTAGCAATCTGCTGTTTTATCACTTTATTTATCATGAACCATAAAAGATTAGCTCAGATAATCGATAACCTCCCCCAGCAGTTCCTCCCTTTCCCGACCTTTCTTGTAAACCAGATAGAGCACCCTCTGCAGATCAAGCCCTGTCAGTTCCACGGTCCTGATCCTGCCGCACTCTTCTGCCTTGTCGGCTGCCAGCCGGGAAACCAGGGAAATCCCCAGTCCGGCCTCAACCCCGGCAATAATGGCTTCGGTGCTGCCCAGAAAGCAGGAAATTTTTAAATCCCGGAGGCTGTAGCCCTTTTTCTCCAGAGCCTCCAGCATCACCTTTCTGGTCCCGGAACCCTTTTCCCGCATAACAAACTTCTCCTGAAGAATATCAGTCAGGCCCGGGTTGTCTGCCTGAGACAGGCTGTACTCTTTCGGCACAATCAAATTTAAACTGTCCTCGGCCACCGGAACTGCCCGGTAATTATTCGAGCTTAACAACCTGCCAATTACAATCAAATCCACCTCTTCTTGTTTGAGGCAGTCAATCATTTCCTGACTGTCACCGTGTCGGCTGTTAAGTTTTATTCCAGGAAACCTTTTTTGAAAGCCAATCAGCTTTTTCGGCAGAAAATAAACACCGGGGATGGTGCTGGCCCCAATATTAATCTGCCCGCCAGGCTCTGTCTTAAGCTGACTTATGCTTAACCTGGTATCTTCCCATTTCTGGATTATCTCCCGGGAATTCCGGTAAAAAATCTCCCCGCTGGAGGTCAGGGACAGCTCTCCTCCCTGCTTTTCAATCAGCTGACAGTCAAAAAACTTCTCCAGTGATTTTATTTGCATGCTGACTGCCGGCTGGGTTAACCCCAGCTCTTCAGCAGCCAGGGAATAGCTGCCGGTATCGATTACCTTTTGAAAGATTTTAAAAGAATTGATCTTCACGGCACTCCAGCCTCCTGACGGTCAGTATCTCATTTTTATAAATTACTGCCTACACTATAGCTTTTAATACTCAAAAACCAAACCATGAAATTAAGCCATCTATTAAACAAAAATCAGGTATTGATTCGACATTGAGAAAAATTGCAGCTTCCTCAGGACCATAACCCCAGCAATCTTGGTATCCATAGGACACTAATAGGAAAATAAGAGATAATAATTAAAACCAGAATCATACTGGCAATAAAAGGAACTGCAGGCAGCATCCCCTTTTCATACGAAATATCTGCCAGTTTGGTTGCTGTCATTAAAGTCATCCCCATTGGTGGGGTGGCATTACCCAGATTGATGTTAACTAACATAACAATGGCAAAATGCAAAGGGTCAAAGCCTAATTGATGCATTGCCGGTACTATTATTGGTGCCACAATCAAAACAGCCGGAATCACATCAATAAACATCCCTAAGACAATCAAAAACAAGTTAATCAAGGCCAGCTGAACTAAAGGATTGGGGCTTATCCCCACAATGAACTCGGTCATAGCTGCAGGAACACCTGCCCTTGTTATCAGCCATCCCAGGACACCGGCCCCCAGCAGTAAAAGAAAAACTACACCCGAAACTATTACAGTTTCCTCAAGTGATTTCCAGATATCCCTGAGACCTATTGTTCGATAAACCACCACTCCTAAAAACAAAGCATAAAAAGCCCCCAGAGCTGCCGCTTCAGCTACAGTGGTAACACCAAACAGGATTCCTCCTAGAATAATCACAGGAGTTAAAAGAGCCAGTAAAGCATCTTTAGCTGATAAAAGCAGAGCTTTAAGGCTGGCCCTCTCTCTAACAGGATAATTTCTTATTCTGCTTATAATCACACTAACCATCAGCAACAACACTCCAATTAAAATTCCGGGAAGCATTCCCCCGGCAAATAATGCCGGTACTGAAACACCCCGTAACAAAGTTGCATAAATAATCATTACGACACTGGGTGGGATTATCGGTCCCATCACTGATGAAGTAGCTGTTACAGCTGCACTATAACCGGCATCATAGCCCTGTTCTTTCATTTCTGGAATTAACAACTTCCCTATAGCCACTGTATCAGTTATGGCAACTCCAGTCAAACCTGCAAATAACATGCTGACCAGTATATTTGCATGGGAAAGTCCCCCGCGAAAATGACCGATTATATTCATGGTAAAGTTAATCAATCTTTTGGTGATTCCTCCGCGGTTCATGAATTCAGCTGCCAGGATAAAAAACGGGATTGAAATTAACATGAAATCCTGAGCTCCTCCATGCATTCTGGTTATGATTGTTCTGAGAAAGGCAACACCTCCTAAATCAATATATCCTATTATGGCTGCCACACCGAATATATATCCAATTGGAAGACCGATCAGCATCAAAATAATAAAAGCTATGGAAGCATATAGCATAGCTTAACCCCCTCCTTCTCCGGAAGACTCAACCGTACCCAGCTGATCCTGGGAAACTTCTATTTTATCAAAATCCTCTTCCATTAAAGTAAATATAGCTAGAATGTGAATAAGATGAATAACACCGCTTATAGGCAAAGAAATTATCGAAATTTGATAGGGCAGTCTAAGACTTGCCGTTATCATATATAGCTGTTTTGAGACCAGAAAAACCTCCCATCCCTTCCACACTAAAACTACCGCAAATACTGCTATCAATAAATATATTATAATATACAATAATTTTTTTAACTTAACCGGAGCTCTTTCTCGCAGACTATCAACTGCAACATGTTGATGTTTTTTAAAAGCCACAGTAATACCCAGAATGCTAACCCAGATCATTAATATTCTGGCAACAGGCATTGGCCATGGTCTTGGTGCTCCCATAACATACCTCATAAAGGCTCCATAAATGGTAATAACAAACATCACAAAGGCCAGAGAGGCAGAAATATAAAGAGCTATTTTATTCACTACATCACTTGTTTTCTGGATAAATAGAGAAACTTTTTCAGGAAAAATTTTACTCACCTCCAGCAAATTTATAGTAATCACCTATAAGAATAGAGGGAGGTTTTACCCTCCCCCTCTGGTTTGCTCTATATTTTAGCTGAAATTTTAATAACCGTACTTTCTCCTGTATTCCTCTGTTAGCTCTTCATTAATTCTATCGACAGTCTCCCACATGTCATGCAGCAGGTCTTCATCTATTCCAAAGTCTTCGACAATCCATTCTTCAAAAGCAGGCCTGGTCACCTCTCTAAATCTTTCCTGTTCTTCAGGAGTTAAGTCATGAGTGTCAACAAAGCGCTCTTCAGATTCTTCCCATCCTCTTAAAGTCAGCTGGGTGGAAACCCCTCTTGAAACTGCCACTGCTTCTCTGGAGGCTCTTAAAATAGCATCCTGATATTCCTCAGGCAGATCAGTAAACCAGTCGTCATTAACCACCCAGGTTAAGGTATTAAAAATATGCTTTGACCAGGTGGAATAATCAACCTGCTCCCAGAATTCCATAGCAGCATTCAAGCCGGGGGCATTAAACTGGCCATCTGCTATACCTGTTTCCAGGGCTGTCGGCACTTCACCCCACTCGAGCGGTACTGCACTGGCTCCCATCGCTTCAATAATTGTAATATGAGCCGGATTTTCTTCTACCCTGATTACAATTCCTTCCAGATCTTCTGGAGTTCTAATCAATCTCACATCATTGGTGAAGGCAACAAATCCTCCACCATCATCAAAGGTACCTAAATATCTTAAACCGGTAGCTTCTCTCATATCATACATGAAGTCTGCAAACCAGTCACTGTCGAAAAATGCCCAGGCAGTTAAAAAGTCAGGAAACAGAAAGGGAGTTGTCATGATTTGATAGGGTTCATAAAAAGATGACATTGCCCCGGAAGAAAGAACTGAAGATTGTACAGTTATGCCGGCCTGGGCCTCTTCAGTCACTTCAACTTCAGAGCCCAGGGTAGCTCCTCCGTGCACCTCCACTGCTACATTTCCATCGGTGTACAGATCAACCAGTTCCTGAAAACGAGTCAAGGCAGGATGAACTTCATTATTTTCAAGATCAATCGGGAAGTGGTGACCGATAACCATCTCATAGTCAGCCTCAGCAAATACCG
Source organism: Halanaerobiaceae bacterium (assembly GCA_003554685.1). GTDB lineage: Bacteria > Bacillota > Halanaerobiia > Halanaerobiales > Halarsenatibacteraceae > T1SED10-84. The sequence continues at coordinate 9,170 of PWHA01000110.1, read as the reverse complement.
GGAACGCGACAAAAGTCATCATAAGCAGAGCAATTAAAAAAACCTTGAAAAATCTCATTGTTAAACCCTCCTTATTTTTTTAAAAATCTTTCCAGGCCCAGTACGTCTAAAAATTTTCTGATTTAACCGGTTTAAGACCTCCTCACCTCCCCGCTGCTAAAATTTCCTCAATCAGTTCACGATCTATATTACCACCCGTGATAACACAAATTATTGGACCATTAATATTACTTAAATCAACTTCATTTAGAGCCGCCACTGAAGAAGCACCCGCCAATTCTGATGTAATTTTAGCTTCTGTTAACAGCAAATAACAGGCTTCTTTCATCTGTTTTTCAGTGACAGTTTTTATCTCAGAAATCCTTTTTTTAAGAATCTGAAAGGTTAGTTTACCTGGCTGGGCCACTTTTATCCCGTCAGCTAAAGTTGAGATATCATTCAATCTCATCGGTTTCCCTTTTTGAAGAGATTTTTTCATGGAAGCAGCTCCGGAAGCTTCCACCCCTATTAATTCTGTCCCGGGCGACATAATATCTCTGGCAATACTTATTCCGGATGCTCCTCCCCCTCCCCCAATGGGGCAAATTATCATTCCGGGATTTTTAACCTCTTGAAAAATTTCCAACCCCAGAGTGCTATTTCCTAAAATAATCTCAAAATCATCAAAGCTTGGAATGTATGTCATATCTGAGTTTTCAGCTTTTTCTTTAGCAAACTCCACGGCCTCATCATAGGTTTTTCCCCTTATAGAAACTTCAGCGCCATAGGATTTAATTTTTTCAATCTTATTCTGAGGAGTTTTTTCAGGTACATAAATTTGTACTTTACTTCCCGCTAGACTGCCAGCCAGAGATAGGCCCAATCCATGGTTACCTGAGGAAGCAGTAACAACACCGTTTTTAATTTCTTCTTTATCCAGGGAAAGAATTTTATAGGAATTACCTCTAATTTTAAAAGCCCCGGTTTTTTGTAAATTCTCTAATTTAAGATATATATCCCTGTTCCAGATATTACTTAAGCTTTCGCTGTAAATACAGGGGGTTTTAAGGATTTTATCATCAATTTTATTTCGTATATTTTTTAATTTTTTTTCGTTTAAATTAGATATTTCCTGTAAATTTCTATTCACAAACAAATCGCCCCCCAATAACAATATTAGTTATAAATATTAATTATACCCATTATTCTTATCTATTTTTATTATATTATATCCTAATCTAAAATTCAACACGAACTAAAGCCGTTTTTGTGGTAATTAATTTTACTATGTATAATTATGTCGAATTTACAGGTTAAATTTCTCCTTAAGAGCCTCTTCCACACAGGGCGGAACCAGTTCAGAAACATCTCCGCCAAACTGGGCCACTTCCTTGATGACGCTGGAACTGAGAAAGGCATATCTGGTGCTGGTCATCAAAAACACTGTCTCCACCTCACTGTTCAGTTCCTTATTCATGGCCGACATCTGAAATTCTCCCTCAAAATCAGACACAGCCCTAAGACCCCTTAGGATGGCGGCAGCCTCCTGTTCCCTGACATAATCCACCGTCAACCCCGAAAAGGAATCAACCCTGACTCCTGTCAGGTCGGCCGTGGCCTGCTGCAGCAGAGCTTCCCTTTCCTCCATGGTAAAAAGCGGATTCTTCCGGGGATTGTTAAAAACTGCTACAATGATTTCTGCAAAAAGATTTCGAGCCCTGTTAATGATATCAATATGTCCTCTGGTTATGGGATCAAAGCTTCCGGGATAGATCACCCTGTTATTAGCCATGAATTTCCTCCTTCATTAGGCCCCTGACCAATATAAAACTAACCCTGATACTCCAGCAGAGTTATTCCGGTATCTCCATAGGTTTTTTGTTTTAAAAGCAGATATTCCTCCGGGGCAATAAATTCCTTCTCTCCGGCATGTTCCACCACAACAAGAGCTGGATCATTTAAAAAACTCTTTATTCTGAGCTTCCTTAAAACCTCATGATATTTCTCAAAGCGGTAGGGAGGATCCATAAAGACCAGATCATACTTTCCGCTGCCTGATTCCAGAAAATTCAGCACATCAAGACAGTTGACCTGGCAGGATTCCCTGGCACCCAGCCGGGAGATGTTTTCTCTGATTATCCGGCAGTTCTTCCGGGAATATTCCACGAAATCAACTTTGACCGCTCCCCGGCTGTAAGCCTCCAGGCCCAGCCCGCCAAAGCCGGAAAAGAGATCCAGACACTGTTTCCCGGCAGGAAAACCCTGCAGCATGTTAAAGACAGCCTCTCTAACCATGTCCTTGGTTGGCCTAACCTCACTGCTGCCGGTTAGCGATTTCAATTTTCTTCCCCGGTTCCTGCCAGCTATTATCCTCATCTTTCATCACCTGAACTCTATATGATTAATTCCAGCTCTTCCAGATCAATATTTATTCTCTGCAGAAAATCAAGCCCCTGGCCGGCAGCCATTATCTCCCTGGCTTCCTGGCGGGCCAACCTCAACAGCCTTTTGTCCCGGCGGAGATCGGCGATTTTGAGCTCCGGCAGTCCGTGCTGCTCGGTACCAAAAAACTCACCCGGTCCCCTGATTTCCAGATCGCGCTCGGCTATCACAAAACCATCGCCGCTGGACTTAAGGGCCTCAAGCCTCCGGCGGCCCTCTTCGGTGGCTGGCTCGGCTATCAAAACGCAGAGGGATGGCGAAGCGCTCCTTCCCACCCTGCCCCGAAGCTGATGAAGCTGAGCCAGTCCAAACCTGTCGGCATTTTCGATCACCATCATGGTAGCCTCCGGGATATCAACGCCCACCTCGATAACCGTGGTGGCAATCAGTACTCTGATCTCTCCGGAGCGAAATTTAGCCAGGATAGCTTCCCTTTCCTCTGGATTTTTCTGTCCATGGAGAACGGCAGTCTTTTTACCAGGAATAAAGTTATCTGTCAGGTAGGACTGCATTTCCTGGCAGGAAGTTAATTCCGGAATTTCCCGGGAAGGCTCAATAACAGGGCAGACTACAAAGGCCCTTTCATCCTCTGCAATCCGCCGGGCCAGATAGTCATACACCTTATCCCGGGATTCAGTCCCGCGGACATAGGTTCTTACCGGTCTTCTTCCCGGAGGCAGTTCCTCAATTGTCGAGATATCAAGTTCCCCATAAAGGGTCAGGGCCAGAGAACGCGGGATTGGGGTGGCTGTCATTACCAGCAGATCAGAATTATTGCCGGCGGCAATTAACTTCTGGCGTTGTCTTACTCCAAATTTATGCTGCTCGTCTATCACGATCAACCCAGGTCTGGCAAGCCGGTAATCTCCGGAATAAAGGGCATGAGTCCCCACCAGGATATCAATTTTGCCGTCCAGCAGGGCCTCCATTCTATCGGTTTTTTTCTCCTCTGGCTGACTCCCGGTTAAAAGTCCTACCTGACAGGGTATTTCTCTATATAAATTTTTTAAAGTCAAATACTGCTGTTCCGCAAGAATCTCTGTAGGTGCCATATATAAAGCCGGCCTTTTGCTGGCAAAGGCTGCCAGCAGAGCCAGAGCGGCAATGATTGTCTTGCCGGAACCTACATCTCCCTGCAGCAGCCTCCTCATCGGCCGGTTTTTTTCCATATCTCTGGCAATTTCATGCCAGACTTTTTTCTGAGCCCCAGTCAGTTCAAAGTTTAAAGTTTCTAAAAATTTAACCGTCAGCTCGGGATCTGCCGTCAGCGAAATACCCGGAGAACCAAAAATCCTTTTTTTGCTCTGCTGTAATTTAAGCTGCAGCAAAAAAAATTCAGAAAAAATCAGCATCTGTCGGGCTTTAAAATATCCTTCTCTGTCCCGGGAAAAGTGAATCTCCCTGATAGCCCGGGATAGTTCAGGAAAATCATATTTTTCAATAATTTTATCCGGCAACCAGTCCTGGAGCTCTTCGGCATGGTTATTAACTGCCCTGAAAATAAACTCCCTAAATCTTCGCTGGCTTAAGCCCTCGGTTAGAGGATAGATCGGCACGATCCGCCTGGTATGAAGAGGCCGGTCTACCTCCCATTCTTCCTGAACCGGATTGATTATTTCCCTCCGGGAATGCTTCTCCCGGTTCCCCTCCTCTACCTTACCCGAGAGACAGTAATCTTTACCTGATTTAAGGGAATTGGTAATATAGGGCTGATTAAACCAGATACCGTTGATTTCTCCACTTCTATCGGTGAAGGTAATCCTGGTTATCATGTATTTCCCCCGGGTCCTGAAAGTTCGGGCATCTTTAACCCGCCCTCTGACTGTTGCGGTTTTACCGGGAACCGCCTCAGCGATGGGAATAACCTTACGCCTGTCCTGATAATCCCGGGGAAAATGATAGAAAAAGTCTCTGATCCTGGTTATCCTGAGGTTTTTCAGCTCGGCTGCCCGGGCGGAACCAATTCCCTTAAGGGAGGTAACCGGCTGTGATAAACTGCCCTTCATTCTGCCAGAATCTCTCCTGTAACTACAGCAATCCCGTAGACTGACGGACCGGCATGACAGCCCAGCACCGGACTGATAATTGTTTCGCTGACCTCCAGCTCAGTCTCTTTTACTTCTTTCATCTGCAAAACATTTTCCTTCAATTCCCGGCCTCTCTCTTCAGCATCACCGTGCAGAAAAGCCAGCCAGGCTGCCTGTTCTCCCGCCAGCTTCTCTTTGATGATCTGGCTGAATTTCTCCTTCATTCTTTTTCTGCCCCGAACTTTCTCCAGCGGCATCACTTCTCCCTCCGAACCGGGCAGGCCTAAAAGAGGATGAAAACTTAAAATTGAGCCCAGAAAAGCCTGAGCCCTGCCAATTCTGCCCCCTTTCTGCAGAAAGGACAGATCACTGACGGTAAAATAAACATCGACTTTATTTCTGGTCTCCTCCAGAATCTTGACGATCTCTTCAATCTCCCTGCCGGATTCAATCAGTTTGAGGGCCAACTTAACCAGAAAACCGAGACCCAGAGTGGTACTGTAGCTGTCCACAATCTCAACCTTAACATCTTCAACTTCCCGGGCTGCCAGGGTGGCAGACTCAATTGTCCCGCTTAATTTACCGGAGATATGCAGGGAAATAATCCGGTCGTAATCCCGGGAAACCTCCCGGTACTTCTCCAGAAATTCTCCCATGGAAGGCTGGGATGTGGAGGGATGGCGGGAATCTGTATGCAGTTTGTCAAAAAATTCCCGGGAACTTATATCTACTCCATCATAGTAAGAATCCTCTCCAAAAAGCACCTTCAAAGGAACCATAAATAGATTCTCCCTGGTATCAAAAAATTCCTTTGGCAAATCACAGGTGCTGTCAGTAACCACTGCTGTTTTCATAATTATCATCCCCTTCAGAATTAAGTTCGTACTGATATTTTACCGGCAGGCGCCATTATCTGCTCCTACCTCCGCAGTTCTGCTCCTGCTTCTCTGCCACTACTCCAGAGAAATTATATAGGGATAGAACGGCTGCTGGCCGGCATAAATTTCGACCTCATCTATGCTGTCAAACCTGTCTAAAATTTTATTTCTGAGATTAACGGCCCGTCTCTCCTCTATTTCTTCACCAAAATAGATGGTGATCAGCTCTTCATCCCCCAAAGATTTTTCAAAAAGCTTCAGTACAACCCTAGAATAGTCAGAACCTTTCACAACAATATTTCCATCTATCAGGCCAATAACATCTCCCTCTTTAATCTTAAGGCCTTCAACCTTGGAATCCTTTACTGCTCTGGTAATTTCAGCCGTTCTTATCTGCTGGCGTTCTTCTTCCATGGCTTCCACCAGGTTGTCCAGATCTGCATCCTCGTTATAAACCATCAGACAGGCGATGGCTTCGGTAAAGGAACTGGTAGGAATAACTTTGATCTCTTTATCTTCAATCATCTCGGCAGCTTGACGGGCAGCTGAAATCACATTTTTGTTATTGGGAAAAATCAGGATTTCCCGGGCCTGGCAGCTGTTAATTTCTTCGAGAAAATCATTGGTGCTGGGATTCATTGACTGTCCTCCGTGAATTATTCCCTGGACTCCCAGCTCTCTCAATATATTCTTAACTCCCTCTCCGGTGGCAGCTGCTATCATTGTCCTCTCAGCAGTCCCGGCAGTCTGTTCAGTTTCCTTTCGGGGAACTTCATAAGCAACTGAATTGCCCTGAACGGCGGCCAGGCTCTGATTTTCGGCTTTTTTGCTTTCCATTTCCTGATGCTGGCTTTTCATGTTATCTATCTTGATATCATCGACCATGCCAATCTTCAAACCGTGCTCCAGTATTACCCCGGGATGATTGGTGTGAATATGAACCTTGATAATTTCATCGGAACCCACCACCATCAGAGAATCACCAAAATTGTTCAGTTGCTCTCTGACACTGTCTATCTCCTGCTGATCATTATTCTGATCTAAATGAATCAGCATTTGAGTGCAGTAGGTATATTTTATATCAGCAACAAATTCTCGCTGACCCACCATCTCTTCCAGGGTTTCCACCTCGGAAGTGGAACTGACATATCCTGAGCCCTTAAGAGCCTGATACATGCCCTCCAGAATATAGATATAACCCTGGCCTCCAGCATCCACCACTTCCGCTTCCTTCAAAACCGGCAGCTGTTCTGGAGTCTTCTGCAGGGCCTGATTGGCTGTTTTCAGGGTTCGCTTCAGAATAAAGATAAAATCCTCTCCGGTATCCTTCTCCTCCAGAGCTTTTTTAGCCCCCTCGGCAGCCCGGCGGGAAACAGTCAGTATAGTCCCCTCCACAGGCTTGAGAACGCCTTTATAGGCCACCTTAGAAGCTTTATCCAGTCCTTCCACCAGATCCTTAACCTTCAGCAGTTTACTGCCGCTGCTGGCCTGAGAAAAGCCTCTCAGCAGCTGTGATAAAATGACTCCTGAATTTCCCCGGGCTCCCATCAATGCTCCCCTGGCCATGGATTCACAGATATCATCGACCCGGTTGGACTCTTCTTTTTCAACTTCCTTTATCGCTTCTTTAAAGGTTAAGAACATATTGGTTCCGGTATCACCATCCGGTACCGGAAAAACATTGAGAGAATCAACCAGAGATTTCTGTTCTTCCAGCCTGGCCAGAGCAGAATGAAGCATTTCTCTAAGTCTATCTCCATCAACTACCTTAAGGCCGGAATCTGTATCTTTACCGGTCTTCATCTTGAACCCTCACTCCCTGTACATTAATATCTACACTCGAAACTGTAATACCCACTTTATCCTTTAAAACATAATTAACTCTCTTCATGGCATTGCTGGCCACCTGTTGAATGTTGGTGCCAAACTCGACAATGATATTAAGCTCAAGTTTAACCTTATCCTCATTAATATTAATAACTACGCCCTTGGTCAGGTTTTCCAGGCCCAGTATGTCAGACAGTCCATCCTGCATATTTTTGGAGGACATGCCCACCAGGCCGTAGCATTCCATGGCAGCCAGGCCGGCTATCTTGGCTATAACTTCCTTGCTGACAACAACCTTACCGAATTCGGTGTTCCATTCTTTACCCATTATTTCACCTCTTTTAATCTGCTTTTTTACGTTTTTTATTATTTCTCTTCAGCAAATAAACCGGGTTGCAATAATCGAACAGCAAACAGAAACAGTAAACATAAAAAATCTATCCTTAACCGGCAATCAGCTCAGCATTAGCCGGATTGTTGATGTTTCCAGTTATTATCCATTTTAATTCTACAACAATTATGATTAACTTGCAAATTTTTCTCCTGCCGGCTTGTCAGAACGTCTCCTCTTATGTTAAAATAGATAGGCAGGAATTTTAACTGCAGCAATCACTGCAGCAATTTTGATAAGCAATCCCTTTTACATTTATTATAACTGGAGGTGGCTAATTTGGCTAATTATTGTGAGATCTGCGGCAAGGGCAGCAACAATGCTAACCGCATCAGAAGACGAGGTAAGGCCAAGAAAAAGGGTGGAGTAGGTAGAAATATAACCAGTGTCTCAGGGCGTACCCAGAAACCCAATCTGCAGAAAGTTAAGGCCATGGTTGATGGCAGCAAACAAAGAATTAAGGTCTGTACCAAGTGCCTTAAAGCAGGAAAAGTACAGAAGGTATATTAAAATAATAAATCTCACAAACATCTAACATTAAAAATTTAAAGATTTGAACTCAGAGACAAACCATAGGTACAAATTAAGGGCGGCTGGTTGACCAGCCGCCCTTTTTCTATCTCCTGAATTTACTGTTAAATGAATTCACTGTTTAAGCTGTTTTTCAAAAGGTCGTCTCTTCCATAATTTTTACCAGCTCTTCCCGGCTCTTCTGGATTCTGGCAGCCCCGGTCTCCAGAGCTGCTTCTGCGGTAGCCAGGGCTACCTCTCCGGCAATACCGGGTTCAAAGGGTTCAGGAACTATTTTTTCAGCCTCGGGCTTCTCCACCAGTCCGGCAATCGCCCGGGCCGCTGCCAGCTTCATTTCATCGTTTATTTCCCGGGATCTGACCGTCAGAGCTCCCTTCAATACTCCGGGAAAGGCCAGCACATTGTTAATCTGATTGGGATAATCCGATCTGCCAGTGGCTATAATTTTAGCCCCGGATTCCCTGGCAGCCTCGGGAGCTATTTCCGGAGTTGGGTTGGCCAGGGCAAAGACTATGGGGTCTTTCGCCATCTCCCTCACCATCTCCCGGGAAAGAACATCTCCCACGGAAAGCCCCAGAAATACATCGGCGCCTCTGACTGCGGTAGCCAGGTCGCCATCCAGATTATCGGGATTGGAAAGCCGGGCCAGTTCCTTTTTGGCTTCGGTCAGTCCCTGTTCCCGGTCCTCATGAATGACACCCAGACTGTCGCAGATAATTATGTTCTCTTCCTTGAGTCCGGCCTGGATTAAAAGTTTGACCGTAGCTGTAGCTGAAGCTCCGGCCCCATTAACCACCAGCTTACAGCTGCTTAATTTTTTATCCACCAGTTTAAGGGCATTCATCAACCCGGCATAGGTGACAATGGCGGTGCCATGCTGATCATCATGAAAGATGGCCATATCGGTCTCCTGCTGCAGCCTCTCCTCAATATAAAAACAGTCCGGAGCAGCAATATCTTCCAGGTTTATTCCAGCAAAGGTGGGCTCAACCATCTTGACAAAATTAACTATTTCATCGGGATCGGTGCTGTCAACACAGAGCGGAAAGGCATCAACCCCGGCAAACTTTTTAAATAAAACTGCCTTACCTTCCA
>PWHA01000144.1 GCA_003554685.1 Halanaerobiaceae bacterium | reverse complement strand
TTTGGGCAAAAAATTTAGTAATAAAATATAAAAACCGGTCTCTTTTCTCAGGGTATAGTTCAAAATATTTTCCTGCGAGATTTTTAGTAGCAGTGATAACAAAAAGTTAATAATTTCTTAACATTTTAGAAAGGATTATTTAAGTTTTGTGTTTTATAATATAGTTGATAATGAAATAGATCTATTATAGGAGAACCTGGTTAGATGTAGTCAGGTGTAATTAGAGAAAAAGACATAAATGATGCAGGAAATAATTGAAAATTTCAGATAAGAACATTGACTATAAAAAGGAGAAAATACAGAAATGAACACAAAACATCGTGACCCAGCACCATATTGGTATTTAATCATTACCTTAGTTTGGACCTGGCTGTTCTGGTTTGGAGCAGTATTGACCGGGCAGCACTTTATGGAGTTTCCTGCTAATATATTATCTCTACTGGGATTTTTAGGGCCTTTTGCAGTAGCAGCAGTCATGGTTAAGCTGGGCTTTTGGAAAAATTCTTTAAAGGAATTTATTAAAAACTGCTTTGATCTGCGTCGTTTAAGCTTTCGCTGGTTTATATATATAGTTTCTCTGGTGGTATTTTTGGTGGGAGTTCCCCTGTTAATTATCGGAGCCCTATCCGGGAAAAGCTTGGCTGTACTTATTAATTTCACACCTACCTTTATATTAATTCCAGGAGTCTTGGCTGGTGCTCTGGAAGAACCAGGCTGGCGAGGTTATGCTCAGGAAGCTTTACAGCTCAAGATCTCAGTTTTTAGCAGCAGTCTGGTAATTGGATTATTTTGGGCCTTATGGCACTGGCCCTTATTCTTTTTGCGCGGTTATTATCATGCTACTCTTGGATTTGGCAGTTCAGCATTTTGGTTCTTTAATTTATCCATTCTGGTAGGCTCAGTAATTTACGGCTGGCTTTACAACCGGGCTGGACGGGTAGCAGCTGCGGCCGTCTTATATCATGCCCTAGGAAATCTGGGTAGAATTGTCTTTACAGTTGAAGATAGTGGACTGGAAATAGAGAGAATAGAAGGAATTGATGTGGTTGAATTGATCGACTTTAGCGTGGAGGCTCTGATAGCTGTAGTAATTATTCTGGCTGCTCGGAAGCTCATGCTGCAGCGTTTTTCTAGACCGGAAGGAGTGAAGAAGTCTACATAATGATATCTGATTTCAGGAAAAGATTTAAAAAGTACCGAGAAAGTCCCTGGATCTATAATCACAATAATCGCAGTATCCTCTCAGGAGTTATGATCCATTTTGCCGTGAATTTTACAGGAAAAATGCTTGAATTATCTACAACCCATCAATATTTTAGAAATTTGTGAACAATCCTTATCACGGTAATTATAGTATTTATCTGGTGTTCAAAGACTTTAACTGGCAGCAAAGATGCTCCTGATTTTAAGAAAATTTTAAGCAGAGATTTTGGAAACTAATTTTAAAGAAAGGGTGAAATTTATGTTTTTAAAGAAGCAAATAAAGTCTAAACAGTTATTAGCTTTTTTTATACTTACCTTTATTATTTCCTGGTTTGGCTGGGGGACTTCTCTTTTATTAGGCAATGCAGAAGGGCATGCTGCTTCCGGTATTGAAAGTATTTTTGTTGCTCTGGTCGGTTTTTTGGCCGGTTTTGGCCCTCTGCTGGCAGCAATTATAGTGATTAAAGTCAGTGGAGCCAGTATTATCAACTGGTTAAAGCAAATTTTAATCTGGCGGGTTAAAATACCCTGGTATCTTGCAGCACTTGGACTGCCCATATTAATATTTGCTATTATCACCGCAATCTATGCTCTGCTGGGTGGTGAGATCGATCTCGGTGGTATGGATAATATTGAATTCTTAATATTTATAGTTCCCGTTTTTATATACACAACTTTAATCGGAGGGGGTATTGAAGAATTTGGATGGCGGGGCTTTGCTCTGCCCAAACTTCAGGAAAGCTTCAATGCCCTGACAGCCAGCCTTATTCTTGGTTTTGTCCATGCTATCTGGCATCTTCCCATGTTGTTTATGCCAGGAACCTATCATGCCAATAGTTCCTTTGTTTTATATGCAATAATGGGTATAGCAATGTCAATATTATTTACCTGGATATATAATAGTACAGGCAGTGTTTTACTGGCTATACTTTTTCATGGTATGCGGAATACCTTTTTTATCGCAGCTATACTTCCTGCTTTTGATATGGAAACATTTGAAGTTCCGCAAATCCCTCTCAGCTTACAAATCACAGAAACTTCAGTCTGGCTCTTTTTTGCTCTGCTCGTTATAGTTGTTTTTGGTTCTGACAAACTGACTAATAAAGATGAAATTCCTTTGCTTTCTTTAAAATAGAAAGTTTTACAATATAACCTGCAGTCTGGATCAAAACATCAAATGATAAGGCAAAAAGGAAGGGGAATTCTTGATGATCAACTACAAATTAATCATCTAAAATTATTTAAGATGATAAAGCGGTTTAAAGATGATGGAGGTTAATTGATATGAAGAAATTATTAATTCAAACCAATAATTTATGTAAAACCTATTTTAATGACGGTGAACAGGTTCATGCCAACCGCAATATAAATTTAAGGATATATGAAAAGGAATTTACAGTAATAATGGGCAGTTCCGGTTCCGGGAAATCAACCCTGCTGTATTTATTGAGCGGCCTTGATGACCTCACCTCAGGAGGAATAAAATTTAAAGATAGAGAAATCAAGGGAATGAGCGAAAAAGAAAAAGCTCAGTTCCGCCGCAGAAATATGGGTTTTGTCTTTCAGGAGATTCATCTGGTCTCCAATTTATCTCTCCTGGAAAATGTAGTGATTCCCGGTTACCTGGCTCAGGATGATAAAGAACAGGTTGACCGGCTGGCAGAACAGTTATTGTCCAAGTTGGGCCTTCAAAAGGAAATGAATAGAATGCCAGCGCAGGTATCTGGCGGGCAAAAACAGAGGTGTGCCATAGCCAAGGCGGTGATTAATAACCCGGAATTAGTATTTGCTGATGAGCCAACCGGGGCCTTGAATTCCTCGCAGGCGGAAGAGGTAATGAATATTTTACTGGAATTAAATCAAGAAGGACAGACAATTTTAATGGTCACTCATAATATGAAAGTTGCTTCCTGGGCCAACAGAGTGGTTTTCCTGCAGGATGGCAGGTTAGCAGGAGAACTGGATATATCAGATTATAGCCGGGATAATATGCTGGAAAGAGAACGTGCTGTATTTAGCTTTCTTTCAAAAAAAGGCTGGTAGAAATGAAAAGTATTTATCTTTTATGTCTGGCAAATTTAAGAAAGAACAAAAAGCGTAATATTCTAATTGGCCTTATCCTCCTCATTTCAGCTCTGGTTTTTAGTACCGCTGTTGGTACTTTAATGACTCTGGATGGGCTATACAGCAAAACTTTTAATGAATTATCAACTTCTCATGAATTGGTCTTTTTTGATAAAGATAACTTTGCTGCTGGAGAAGTCAGAAAATGGTTCGCAGACCGGGAAGAGGTTGAATCAGCTGCAGCTTTACCTCAGATTACACTGAGAGATAAAGTTTATGTTAATGAACGAAGAATAGACAAAGCAATTTCTTTAGTAGAAAGAAGCCCTGAAGAGAGCAAACAGGACCAGCTGAAAGTAATTGCCGGTGAGAAGAAGTCAAATCCTGGTCTGAGAGAAGTTTGGATTCCGGCAGGTATTGCCTATGCCTATGATATTAATGTTGATGACAAAATAACTGTTCCCACCTCTGCCAGGCCTGTTGAACTTAAAGTTTCTGCTATAATAGCAGATCCTTTATTCAGCAATAATCTTTTTGATCCCGGCCGTTTTTGGGTATCTCCTGGAGAGCTTTCCACTATTTTTTCCTACAGCAATTTACAGGAAACACAGCTGGGGATAAGATATCATGATCCTGATCTGGCAGGGCAGGTCTGGAATGATTTTGAAGATAATTTAGGCCGTCCCTTTACTGGAGTAAGGCTGAAACATGAGATGCTTAGTAATATTAATACCATAGCTCACCAGATTGTCGGGGGAATACTCCTTATATTTTCTCTTATAATATTTCTAGCGGTATTATTTATAATTTCTAACACAATAAAAAGCTCTATTTTATCCAACTACCGTAAAATAGGCATTTTAAAGGCAGAAGGTTTTTCTTCTTATAACCTTAATTTTGTCTATCTTATGCAGTACTTTATCCTGGCGGCGGCAGCAGTGTCAGCGGGAGTCTTTTTAAGCAATTTCACGAGCAGGCTTGTTTTAAACGATATCATAAAGGCCCTGGGGCTTGGTGGTATAACTATTTCTCAAACTCTTCCTAACTTAATTTCTGCTTTATTTTTGCTAGGCTTTATATTGCTAACCACCTATTTAGCAGCACGGCGAACTGCCAGAATAAAACCTGCCCAGGCTATCAGGTTTGGCAGACCGATAAAAAATTACCCTGAGAATAAAATTGAGTTAGTATCCAGGTTAAAGAAATTACCTGTACCCCTTGCAATCGGGCTGAATAATATTTGGACTGATAAAAAGCAGTCTCTGTTTATTTTACTCCTTACAATGGTTATTTCCTTTACCTTTTTATTTGCGGTCAATTTTTCCCAAAGTCTCTGGGCTTCACTGGATGAGGGCTCGGTCTGGGGTTTTGGCAGTGGAGAGATCAGAGTAGAAAGAAGACAGCTTGAAGTTGGGGGTCTTTCCCATGATTTTCTTTTGAATAAACTGGAGGATCATAAGGCAG
>PWHA01000354.1 GCA_003554685.1 Halanaerobiaceae bacterium | reverse complement strand
ATTATCAATAAGCATAATTCAATCAACAATTAACCTAAAATATCATTTTGCTCCGCCTCCAGGTATCATTGTAGTCAATCTTCCTGGCTTGTTTGCTGCGGAGGTTTTTCCAGAGTCAGTCGGCCCAATTTACCTTCCTGAAACTCCTGGAGTACGATACGGGCAGCCCGCTCTCGGTCAACCCGCCCGCCAGACTGAAGGCAACCCCGCTTTCGGCCTATCTCTGCCAGTATATCATAACTATGCTCGCCTCTATCAGCAACTCCATAACGCTGCTGAAGAGTCCCGGGAGCCTGTTCCCGCAGATAATCCAGCAGGCGGCAGGCCAGCAGTTCTCTGTCCACTACATCGGGGTTTACCGAACCACAGATGGCCAGCCGGTAACCCATTTCTTTATCGATTATATCAGGCCAGAGCAGGCCCGGAGTATCAAGCAATTCAATGCTGTCCCCCACCTTAATCCACTGCTGACCTCTTGTAACTCCAGGGCGGCTGCCGGTTTTAGCTCGACCACCTCCAGCCAGCAAATTAATCAGAGTGGATTTGCCGGAATTAGGAACGCCTACTACCATGGCCCGCACCGGCCGCTGGTTTAAGCCCTTCTTCTGACGCTTTTGATTGACACTCTGACGAACCCGATGAATTAATTTTATCAGCTTATCCCTGCCCCGGCCGCTAACTGCATTGATTCCCAGGGCAGCTCGACAGCTCTCTTCGGTGGTTTCCTCAAGATAGGCAAGCCACTTTTTAGTTTCCTCGGGCCGGGCCAGGTCAATTTTGGTAAGCGCGATAATTCTCTCCTGCTCCTCCAGCAGCTCCAGAAGGCTGGGATTGCTGCTGGAACGGGGAATTCTGGCATCTCTAAGCTCAATAACCAGATCAACCAGCTTAAGATTTTCTTCGGCCTCTCTTAAAGCTTTTGCCATATGACCGGGAAACCAGTTAATTTTTTCAGCCACGAAAATCGCCTCCAGCTCCTGGAGTCATATCATATCCTCTCAGTTACATTTATTTTTATTATTTCTATTAAAATTTATCTGCTGTTTTTCAAGATAAGCCCGTATGCCTTTTTCAAGATAAGCCCGTATGCCTTTTCAAGATAAGCCTGTATGCCACTGCGGGACGCAACAGGATATAAATAATTACCTGCTATTTGTTAAAAGAATTAAACCCTCAGGCCCTTATGATGGCACAACAAAACCTGAAAATTAATGAATTAATTTTCATGTTATTTTCAAGTTAAAAATAAAGCAACAACACATTCGCTCCCTTTCGCTCCCCACGGTAAATAAAAAGAAAAAGAGGTGAAGGTTGCCCCCCACCTCCCTAAGGTGCCGTTTTACTTTTCTTCACTTTCCGGTGTTTCTTCAGCTCCAGAGTCAGTATCAATATCTGCAAATTCAGCAGCCTCGAGATCTTCGATGGAATCAACATCTTCCATTTCCATCAGGCGGGCCCGTCTTTTCTCCTGAACCCTGGCTGCCTTACCCCGGCGCTCCCGGAGGTAGTAAAGCTTGGAGCGACTTACATCACCTTCCCTGAGTACTTTAATCGAAGCCAGACTGGGTGAATGCAGGGGAAAGGTTCTTTCAACTCCCACTCCGTGGGAATACTTTCTCACCGTGAAGGTCTCACGGGCACCACTACCCTGTCTTTTGATAACAACACCTTCAAAGGGCTGAACTCTTTCCTTCTCGCCTTCCTTTATCTTTATTGCCAGGCTTACAGTATCACCGGGCTTAAAATCCGGAATATCATCTCGAAGCTGTTCCTGATCAATTTTATTAATAATATCCATTGTTTTCCCTCCTTTCGTCAGTTCAGTTGGGTAAATTTTGTTGTCTGTCATTTGTTGTTTAAAATAATAATTCTCAAAGTTAATTTGTGAGGTAATTAAGAGGTAATTAATAGGAAAAGCAATTGAAAAGCTTACACTCTATAATCACAGCTATAGCTCTATAATCATAGCCATAAAAAACTGTAATTTCTCTAAGAAAACCATTATGCCTCCAAAGAAAACTATTATGCTTCCTGTTAGAGCAAAACTGACTATTATGCTTCCTGTAAGGGCAGAACTTTATATGAATTTAATGTTAATAAATGCTGCAAATTTTAAATATATAATATCAGCTTTAATATCAGCTCTATTTCAGCTCTATTCCTGATTCCACCAGGCCGGTGCCAGCAGCCGGTCCAGAATAATTGAAGCGGCACAGCGGACCGAGAGATGATTAAAATCTCCTCTTCCCCTGACAGGTTCCAGCAGATAATCACAGTCAGCAATCAGAGACTCACTCAAACCCCAGCCGGTTCCAAATAGTATCAGATAGGGACGATCCGAATATTGTATTTCGGAGCGAAGCCTCTTAAAAGATACCGGGCTGGTATGGGAATAGCTTTTAGCCGAGGTTGTCACCATTACCGGCAGCTGACCCTGCTCAGCTTTAATTTCTGCTGTGGCATCTTCCAGAAAGTCCACAATCCTCAAGACCGAGAAGGCTTCATGGCGGTTTTGATTAAACTCCGCTCCTTTACCTCCAGTCCAGTATTTCCTCATCCGTCGCACCAGAGCCTGCTGGGATTTCAGGTGGTTAACCACATAATAGCCGGCAATATTGTAGGTTCTTCCGGCCCGGGAAATATCATGGAGATCCAGGTTGGTTATGGTGGTGGTTATCTCCTCGCCATTCTTGTTATAAACTGGATGGTGAACTAAAGCCAGATAAACCGCAGCTGTTTCAGCATTGGTATCAGAAGCTGTAGCTTTTGTCCGATTTTTTTCATCAGGTTGCCTGTTGGTCATCTTTACCCTTGTCTCCATCTGCCTGTTTATTTTTATCTCCGGCCAGTTTATTATTTTCATACCCGGCCAGTTCATTATATTCCTGTTCAGCTAGTTCATTATTTTCCTCTCCGACCAGCTTATTATCTTTCTCTCTGGCCAGCTCATTATTTTCCTCTCCGACCAGTTCATTATCTTCTTTTTCAGCCAGCTCGGCTTGAATTTCGTGCAGAATTTCTATATCTTCTGGATCCAGATCAGCCTCTTCCAGGAGATCCGGACGGCGAAGCCAGGTGCGTTTAAGGGCCTGCTTCTTGCGCCAGCGCTCAATCCTGGCATGATGACCGCTGAGCAAAACCCCGGGAACCTCCAGCTCCTGAAAGCTGCGGGGCCTGGTATACTGGGGATAATCCAGTATTCCCTGATAAAACGAATCCCGGCGGGTTGACTCTTCATCACCCACAACTCCCGGAATCATTCGGGCTACGGCATCAATCACCACCATTGCCGGCAGCTCCCCTCCGGTCAGAACATAATCCCCGAGCGAAAGCTCCCGATCCACAATCAGCTCCCTCACCCGCTCATCAACACCTTCATAATGACCGCAGATCAGGATTACTCCGGGCTTCTGACTCAGCTCCCGGGCTTGATCCTGGGAAAACTTCTTACCCTGAGGTGAAAGCAGAATCGTCTCCGGTAGATAATCCCGCTGCTGCATGACATCCTGATGGGCTCGATAAAGGGGCCCGGGCTGCATCACCATGCCGGCTCCTCCCCCGTAGGGATAATCATCAACATTTTTATGTTTATCGGTGCTGAAATCCCTGATATCAACGGGATTTACAGTAATGAGCTTTTCCTCCAGGGCCCGACCTGTAATGCTGCAGGCCAGTGGTCCGGGAAAAATTTCGGGAAAGATTGTCAGGATATCAAAGTTCATATTTAAAACTCCTGTCCAGTTACTATTTCAAGCAGACCGGGTACTGTGAAGTTGCAAATTAAGTCACAGGTCAGCCAGTACGAATACTGTGAAGTAGCAAATCAGATTACAAATCAAGCAGACCGGATACCGGTTTGACCGTGATAATATTCTTATCCTGGTCAATATTGAGGATGATTTCTTTAGCAGCCGGTATCTGGTAATCCTTATCTGCACCTGAAACAATAAAAACATCTGTACCGGTATCGGTTCGAATGTCGCGAACCTCACCCAGTTCACGGCCGGTGTCAGTTACCACCTTCATGCCCTTCAGCTGATAGATATAGTAATTGTCAGCCGGCAGTTCCGGTAGTTCATCCTCGTAAATGCTGAGAAAGTTATCCCGAACATCTTCTGCCTCAGCCAGTGAATCTATCTCCTCCAGCTTGAGCACAATAAAACCCTTATGTTCGCGAACTTCCTCTACTTCCAGCAACCTGTTGCCCTCCCGGGTTTCCAGGATCACCTTATTCAGGTTTAAAAAACGTCGGGGATTATCGGTCATGGGAACAACCCTGAGATGACCTTTATTTCCCTGATAGCGAACTACCCGGCCGATAACGATGAGATTGTCATTTTCTATTTCGTGTTTTTCACTATTACCCACTGCCATCACCGGTCCTTTTATTCAATATCAAGAATTGCTTTTTTATTTGCTTTGGTAGCGGCAGCTTTGACCACAGTTCTGATTGCCCGGGCAATCCTGCCCTGGCGGCCAATAACCTTGCCCATGTCTTCATCAGCTACCGAAAGTTTAATCCGGACGCTTTTCTGCCCTCTTTCCTCGCTGACTTCAACCTGATCAGGATTATCAACTATAGAACGGGCAATTACTTCAACAATTTCCTTCATAGGGTCAACCTCCTTTAATTGGCTTCTCCCTTATGTCTGGCCCAGACGCCAGTATCTTTGAGGAGACTGCGCACAGTATTGGAAGGACGGGCACCATTTTTCAGCCATTCCAGTGCTTTATCTTCATCT
>PWHA01000078.1 GCA_003554685.1 Halanaerobiaceae bacterium | reverse complement strand
CCTGAAAAAAGCTATAAGAACTTTCATACTTGTTCGTTGTTTGAGGCTAATCCGTAAGCAGAACGAAAGTCATAACTCAATGCTGATTAATGCCAGCCGATTTCTTTCACTTCAGAGTCAGTTGAGAAACCTTGTGCATGACTACTTGAAACGTCTTGAACAAAGAATCCGGTATGAGGCTTCAAAATCAACACACGAGGCTCTTAGAGACGAATTTGTAGCTAGTATTCATAGAACATGGGAGGAAGAATTTTGCCACTTAGATCATGGATGGCAAGAGATTCAATCTAACTTGCTGGAAGCAATAAGCCCAATCAAAGTAATTGAAGTGAACAGTCGCTCCCCTGGTGCCCTCAATTATCGTGATTATGCTGATTCTGGTTTAAATATTATCGCCATAGGTGGCTTCGGTCTCTCACGGGGTCTCACCCTCGAAGGGCTTTCAGTCAGTTACTTTCTTCGAAATTCGATGATGTACGACACTCTGATGCAAATGGGACGCTGGTTTGGATATAGGATGGGTTACGAGGACTTGTGCAGGATCTGGATGGCACCAGAAGCGATTGGCTGGTATGAACATATTGCACATTCTTTAGAAGAACTACGTGCTGAAATTCGTGAGATGGAGCAGGCACGACTTCGACCGAAGGATTTTGGGCTGAAAGTGAGGAGTCACCCAGACTCACTTATAGTTACAGCCAGGAACAAAATGAGGAGTGCACAAAAAGTTGTTGTACAGATAGGACTTTCCAACAGATACATAGAAACCCATACCATATGGGCAGACAAGGAAAAAATCAAAAGAAACCAACAGGCAATGTCAAGGTTGGTTAAAATGATGGGTGGTGCTGATACTTGTAATAAGGAAATGCAAGAAAATAACTATCTATGGCATGACGTTGATGTTCATTTTGTTTTGGACTATCTATTGGCCTTCGATAATCATCCGTTGTGTTTATACACTCAGAAAGAACCAGTTCATAAATACATTCAGGACCGGGCTCATGGAGAGTTGTCCAAATGGGATGTGGCATTAATTAATAAAGGCAAAACCAGGATAACAAATGATAGTAAAGATTATGTTGAGACGTCTCTGTTTGATTTTCCAGTTGTATGTCCCCAGAGAACAGCTGGTCACAAAACAAACTCATATTTTATTCAGTTCATAAAACAGAGAGTTGCCAGCAGGCCAGTTGAACATATTGGATTAAGTAAACAGCTTAGAGATGAGGCTGAAACTGATTTTTTTAGAGATTCCAATAATAAAGGTTCATCTGTTCCGGATCATGCTTACAGAGCTAAAAGGATACACCCATTGCTGGTACTTCATGTTCTGAAAATCGATGGCAATCCTAACCTCCCAATAACAAGGGGCGTCACTGCCTGGGGTATCAGCTTCCCAAAATCAAAAAATCCTGGAGATACAGTTGAGTATGTTGTTAATCCCACATGGTGGAAAGAGCAGTTTGATGCAGAGCTTGATGATGAAATGGAGGGCATTGATGACTGACAACCCATGGGATCCCATATCTGTGCCAGCAGAACCTTCAAGTTTAAGTGTGAGACGCGCTGACCCTGATCATCCTTTCGACTTTTTCTGGGGCAGGGATTTCAGAAAAAGGTGCCTGTTGACTTTGAGATTTGACTTGGGTTCTCGTAAGAAAAAACATAGCCTGCCATTGCTGAAAGGCCTCGAACTGTCAGAACACATGCTTTCCGATATAGGTAAACAGCAGATAATCTTGATACTTAAGGATAGATCAAATAGTGACCTATTCTTTCGTTTGTGTTGTGATTTACTTGATGCAACACGTAACTGTTATGATGAGATCGCCGCAGTTGAAATAACAATATCACGGCTGTGGCGCTGGCAACAACTTATGAAACAGGGATACTCTGAAAAACTGAGCAGTAGTGAGCAGAAAGGTCTGGCTGGGGAACTCTGTTTCATCAAAGACACTCTCTTGAAGCACTTTGAGCCAATGCATGCGCTGGGCTTTTGGCAAGGACCGATCGCAGGAGAAGGGGAAAAGGATTTTTCAGCAGGAGAGTCAGCTGCAGAAATAAAAGTTCGCACTGGTACATCCCCCGATCAAGTAAGGATAAGCTCTGAGGGGCAGCTTGATCACGACAACTTCAAGAGACTTTTTTTAGTCGTGTTTGTGATAAGTTCTGCTTCGAGTGATAAGGATAATAGTTTTAACCTCCATAGGATCGTCGGTCAGATCCGAGAAACACTGTTCTTAAAGCAACCTGAGACAATACCTTTGTTTGAAAGCAAGCTGACGGCATATGGCTACTCTGAATTGCATGATTACGAAGAAGATTGGTTTATGTTGATGAATAGAACATTTTTTTTGGTTGAAGAGGGATTTCCAAGGCTTGTCCGCCATGATCTGCCGAATGGAATCAAGTCCTTGAACTATTTTCTTGAATTGGCATGCTGTAAAGACTTTGAAACTGATGAAGCATTGGTCATCAAAAGTTTTAGGGGGATGGATGAAATACGGAATAGATGAGTTTCATAAGTCTTTTATGCAGGATGTCTGGGGGGCAGCGGATGTTTCACGACAATTTGCGGAGAGCAGCTTTGTTGAGATTTTTGCTGAATATCTCCAGGATGCTGGAGAAATCGAATCTTTCGATTACACTCCATTTCGTTCAAATATTTCCAGGGGGCTCCAAATTGATGGCTATTCAGGTGACCCTGCAGACACAGAAGGTGTTCTGACCCTTGTGATCTCTGACTTCAATCAGGAAGATTCGCTGTTATCACTTGTTAAAACTGACATTGAAAGAATATTTAGAAAAGCTGAACGTTTTTTGAGCTTTTGTCTGAAAGATGATTTTTATGTCAAACTTGAAGAGTCGTCACCTGGATATGGGCTTGCACAGATGATTAACGAGCGAAAGAATCTCATCCGTCGTGTACGAATGATTATGATAAGCAACCGTATTCTGAGTGAACGTGTTTATGGAATGGATGCTATAGAGATATCCTCCATCCCAGTAACTTATAATGTCTGGGATATTTCTCGTTTATATCGAATGGTTATGTCGGGAAAGGGCAAAGAAGATTTGGATATTGACCTGTCAGGGGATTTTAATACTTCACTTCCATGTCTTCCTGCACACCTGAAAGGGACAGAGTATGAGGCTTATCTAACAGTTGTGCCAGGCAAGCTGCTGGCAGACATATATGACCGTTGGGGAGCCAGACTGCTTGAACAGAATGTGCGGTGTTTCTTACAATTTCGAGGTAAGGTTAACAAAGGAATAAGAAATACCATTCAGAATGAACCGGAAATGTTTTTTGCCTACAATAACGGTATTACTGCTACTGCTGAAGAAGTTGAGACTTCTGAAGTAAATGGCACTAAGCATATTACCAAAATCAAGAACCTTCAAATTGTCAACGGCGGCCAAACAACGGCTTCGATTTTTACTGCACATACAAAGGTTAAGTCCTGTGTTTCGAATCTATTTGTTCAAATGAAGCTCTCAATTATTGACCCTGATAAAACCATCGAAGTTGTACCCAGAATTTCAGAGTACGCCAATACACAGAATAAGGTAAATGCAGCTGACTTTTTTGCCAATCACCCATTTCACATTCGAGTTGAACAGTTTTCCAGGCGGATATATGCACCTTCGCCAGAGGGCACATTTAGAGAAAGCAAGTGGTTTTATGAAAGAGCAAGAGGGCAATACCTTGATGCCCAGTCTCAACTTACCCCAGCACAAAAAAAGAAGTTCAGCCAAGAATACCCCAGAAAACAGCTTTTCACCAAGACGGATCTTGCTAAGTTTGAGAATGTCTGGGAGCGTATTCCGCACATAGTCAGTAGGGGCGCACAGTATAATTTTGCACAGTATGCAAAGATAGTAGGTGTGCGCTGGGATGCAGATCATGACCAATTTAACGAGCACTGGTATAAGTGTATTATAGCTAAGGCTATAATATTCAAAGAGATGGAAAAGATAGTATCAAGTCAGCCATGGTATGACGGTGGATATAGGGCTAATATTGTAGCCTATTCGATCGCTAAGCTTGCTGATATTGCGTCCACAAAAGGCAAAGTAATTGATTTTGAGAAAGTCTGGCAACGTCAAGCTCTTACGCAAGGGTTATATGATGCCTTGGTCAAGATTTCAGGTGCCGTTCATGGGGTAATAATTAATACTCCAGAGGGCATGAAAAATGTCACTGAATGGGCAAAGAAAGAAGGCTGCTGGGATAGAGCCAGGAAACTTGAGATTTCAATCGATAAAATCATGGGAAATGATTTTGTGAGTGTACGAGATTCTAGGCAAAAAAACAAGGAAGCAACCAAGGTCCAGAAGATAGACAATGATGTTATGGCGCAAGCAAAAGTTGTTAACTTGGGAAGCGAGTTCTGGAAAAGTTCCCTTGAGTGGTGCCGATCAAAAAAAATCGGTTCATCTAAAGACATTGATATAATGCTAGTTGCTACAAAAATTCCAGCCAAAATTCCTTCTGGGAAGCAGTCCCTTCACCTCATGACGGTTTTAGAGAAGATGAAGGAAGAGGGTTGTCCATTTGTTAAAGATTAAGATTTATTTTCAGAAAAAATGAAGATCTGTGGAGTAATTTAGCGGAGGCAGCTTATTGGCCTGACTGTGGTCATGTCGTATTTTTCCTTGTCTTATGCCTTGATTTCGGAAAGAGGCATTTTGATAAGAATAACATTTTTCACTTTCTATCCAGAGATCTCCATGCCATCATCAGGACTAACAACTATTACTGTACGGCGAAGTGACTTCCACTTAGT
>PWHA01000023.1 GCA_003554685.1 Halanaerobiaceae bacterium | reverse complement strand
ATATTAACTTCTCCCTCATCAAAAGCCGGCAGAAACTCAGTACCCAGCAGCATAAACTGCAGAGCCCCGGCTCCCAGAATAACCAGAACCACCAGGGCTACCACCCAGGGCTGGTCCAGACAGAAATTAAGAATGGCCGAAAATAAGGACTGTACCCGGTTAAAAACCGGATCAAAAACTTTTTTCTGAAATTTTTCCATCCAGCCCGCCTTATCATTATCCCGGAGTAAAAATCGGGACAGCATGGGCAGCAGGGTCAGGGCCATAAACAGGGAGGCGGCCAGAGAAAAGGCAACGGTCAGGGCCAGCTCAGAGAATAACTGCTGGGCTAAGCCCTCAATAAAGACCACCGGCAGAAATACAATAGCTGTGGTTATGGTGGAAGTTAAGATGGCCACAGCCACCTGTTTGCTGCCTTTCCCGGCTGCGGCAATGGGTCCTTCTCCTTCCTGGCGCAGCCGATAAATGTTCTCCAGGACCACAATTGAATTATCAACCAGCATCCCCACTCCCAGGGCCAGTCCACCCATGGTCATCATGTTTAAGGTTAAATCCTGAAAATAGAGCAGGGCAAAAGTGGTGATCAAAGAAAAGGGTATGGCAATACCGATAATAACTGTGGTGGACACATTGCCCAGAAAAATCAGGAGCACAATTACGGCCAAAATACCACCAAAAATTGCATTTATAATCAAATTGTTTATCGAATCCTCAATAAATTCGGCCTGATCAAGCCCAATATCAATCGTTATTACTTCCATTTCCTGCTCAATCAAAGCAAGTTCCTCTCTCACTCTCCGGGACACGGCAACCGTGTTGGCATCACCCTCCCGCTGAATGCCAAGCCCCACACTCTCCTGCTGGTTCATGCGGGCGATATGGGTTCGGGTGCGGTAAGCATCCTCAATATCGGCAACCTCGGTCAGCCGGATCTGATGCTCCTGGGGATTGGTTATGATCATATTTTCTAAATCCCGCCAGTCATCATACTGCCCCATGCTCCTCAGGGTATACTGGCGGTCCCCAACTGTTATATCCCCTCCCGGCAGATTGATGTTCTCGGCACCAATAAACTCCGTAATTTGAGTTATACTCAAATCATAATGAGCCAGTTTTTCCGGGTCGGCAGTTATCTGAATTTCTCGCCTCTGGCCTCCGGAAACATCAACCGAAGCCACTCCTTCCAGCCTTTCCAGCCGGGGCTCTATCTCATCTTCGGCCAGATACCTGATCTCCTCCAGATCATCTCCGGAAATACTGGCCTCAACGACCGGCAGCATGCTGGGATCAAAGCTGACAATTAACGGATCTTCAGCTCCATCCGGGAAAAATCCCTCCACCTGGTCCACAAGCTCCCGCATATCCATAATTGCAAAATCCATGTCCGTACCCCAGGTAAAATTAACCACCACCGTGGCCTGACCCGGACGGGAGAATGATTCTATATGCTGAATATTCTCCAGGCTGGACAGTATTTCTTCTAAGGGCCGAACAACTAAATTCTCTATCTCTTCGGGTCCAACACCCTCATATTCAACCATTACCGCTCCCGAAGGAAATACAATTTCCGGGAATAAATCAATATTTAAATTGAGAAAACCAATAACCCCCACCACTATAATTAATATAAATATTAAGCTGGAGGCTATTGGCCGGTTAATAGCTATATCAATAATCTTCATTGTTTCTCACCTCAACCAGATCACCCTCAGCAGCTCTATCCTGACCTCTGGTAATCACCCTTTCATCCTCCTGGAGGCCGTCAGTTATTTCATAATATTGTTCAGTATAGGCACCCAGCTGGACCCGGTTTTCAACCACCCGGTTGTTATCATCGATAGTATACACATAGTTATTAATGCCCTCCTGAAGTACTGCAGAGCGGGGCACGGTAACCACATTTTCTACTTCTGTCTCCGGCAGCTGAACTGAGGCATACATACCCGCCCGATAGCGGGCTCCCGGAAGGTCCAGCTCTATCTCCAGAGGAAAACCACCTCTTTCCCGGTCAAAGGCAGCTCCTATATAGGTGATCTGACCCTCTATAATCTGTTCATCGACCGCAGGTATGTTGGTCTCCACCACCCGGCCGGTATCGAGATTGACCAGTACATCCTCATTGACCGTAAGCTCCAGCTGCAGAGTGGGCGAAATCAGAACCACCGGGGGACTTTGAGCCTCAGGGCTGACCATGGTCCCCTCTTCAATCTCCAGCTGGCTGACAATACCAGCAGCCGGGCTTTTGACCTGCAGCATCTCTATTCTTTCCTGTACTATATCCCGGGCCGCCTCGGCCTGCTCCAGCTGGGCTTCAGCCCGGGCCAGCTCCTCCTGGCTGGGACCTTCCTCAATTAAATCCAGCATGGCTGTTGCCGCTTCCAGGTTGGCCTCACTGACCTCAATCTGATTCTCGGCTTCGATAAGCTGGAGTTCCAGAGAACGCGGTTCTTCATAAACCTGCCGGGCTAACTTCAGACCCTCCCGGGCTGTATCTAAATTGGCTTCTGCCTGCTCATACTGCAGCTCCGCATTTTTTAGCTGCTGTTCTATTCGCTCCTTCTGGTACTCAATCTCTTCAAAATCCCGTTCCGGCAGCGCCCCCTGTTCATATAGGTTTTTCATCCGTTCAAAATTTGTCTTTATTTCTTCCAGACCAATTTCGGCCTCTTCTATTTGATTGGCGGCCATATCCCGCTGTATCCGGGCATTATTGACCTGATTTTCAGCCTCTATTACCTGCTGTCTTTCGGATATTAGATCCTCTCTTTCCTCTTTTAGCAGCTCATAGGACTCCCGGGCAGCCTTGAGTGCAGATTCTGCCTGTTTTACATGGCTTTCGGCCTCCCTTATCTCCTGGCTGCGGGCTCCCCTTCTCATCTCATCAAGCTGACTTTGGGCTGACTTGATCCCGGCCTCAACTTCTCTTTTTTCTATCTGAGCAATAGACTGATCCAGGGTGAAAAGGAGCTGATTTTCTGTTACCCGCTCCCCCTGTTTTACATGAATTGTCTCCACCTCTTCTGACATTGGGGGAAAGACATAATAGGTGCTTTCGGGGGTTACTGCGGCATTGAAAGTGGTATATTCGGTAAGGGATCTTAAGGCCGAACGTTCAGCGGTTACCGGTATGGCCTCTTCGTCCGGTTTATCAGCGGTCTCTTCGGCTGGTTCTTCTGCCTCATAAAAAAAATAATAGCCTCCGGCAAATCCGGCCAGTAAAAATGTGAACAGTAAGATGATAATAAGAATATTATTATTGCCTTTTACCTTTTGGGTCATACAATCATTCCTCCTGTGGTCCATCCTGCTGCCGCCTTTTTTTAAAAAATAGCAGAATATAATTTTCAGCACTTATTTTGGGGCAGGCTGTCGAACTCTTCTATTAGAAAAATCTTCCGGGATACTGATAGCCCAGCAGTTCGGCCAGGCGGGCAGCTGTGGATAGAAATTCGTATTCCAGCTGCAGGATTTCGGTTTTTATCTGCCGGACATCGGTCTGAGCTGCTGTGATTTCTAGGGCTGTAACCAGTCCGGCTTCATAACGGATTTCGGTTAATTCCAGATTGTCAGCTGCGGCCTTTTTTTGGGTCTCCATTAGAGCCAGGTTTTCTTTTATTTCCTCAAACTGCAGGTATAATATATCCAGTCCCTGTTTGATCTCCTCTAAGACCTGTTCATAGCGGCCGGCTGTTTGTTCCTCTTCCAGCCGGGCCCTGTCTATTTCTGCATCCCGGCGCCCGCCATCAAATATTTCATAATTGAGTCCCAGAGTCAGACTCCAGTGTCCATTGTCCAGACTTAATTCTGTATCCTGCCAGTTATAGGTCCCGGACGCAAAGATTTCCGGCTTTTTTTCGGCCTCCTTCATCTCAACCTCCATACCGGATAATGTCTTTTGAGCTTCCAGAAGCTGTAAATTCGGATTGTTTTCTTTAACCAGAGACACCGCCCGGCTGCGCTCCACCGGGATCTTTTTTTCCTCCAGCTCTATATCTTCCAGGTTAATGTCAATATGGGCCGGCAGACCCAGTATATACTTGAAATTCCTTTTGGCCCTCCGGACTCTGTTTTCCGCCTGGGTCAGGCTGCGCTCCACACTGGCTTTTTCCGCTTCAGCCTGCAGGATATCACTTTCTGTAACAATACCCTCTTCATACTGCTGTTGGGTCAGTTCCAGAAATTCTTCGGCCTGCTGTAAAAAATCCTGATTAAGGTCAATCAGGGCCTGAGCCAGAAGGATGTCATAATAGGAATCCGCCACTTCCCGGGCCAGTGAGATTTTCTTTTGCTCTAACTGCACCTCGCTCATACCCAGTCCAGTTTCGGCCATCTCTACGGCTGTACTCAGACGCCCCCCGGTATAGAGAGGATAGCGGGCATTAAATTCAGTATAGAATATTTCTGAGGCAAAGGCTTCCGGCATTATTTCTTCCCAGTCCATGAAATCCTCCAGACCATCAATTATCTGCTGCAGATCTTCATCGGGAACGGTGATCTCCCCGGTTTCGGGCTCCTCCCTTTCTTTCTGGCGGGTATAGCTGGTCATAAAATCAAGCTGGGGCCTCAGGGCCGATTCGGCCTGCCGGATGCCGGTCTCGGCAATCTTCTGATCATATTCACCAACGGCAAGCTCCAGATTATTCTCCAGGGCCAGATCAATGCTTTCCTGCAGGGACAATGTTTCGGCCCGGACCGCAAAATTTAGACAAAAGATAAATATAAAGAGGCCAGCACTCAGCATGATGATTTTTGTTTTTTTGTACATAAGGTATCCTCCCCTGGTTAAAATAAATATTGAGCT
>PWHA01000074.1 GCA_003554685.1 Halanaerobiaceae bacterium | reverse complement strand
TCAGGCTACTTTTTTTGTAGTTGGCTTTCAGGTGGAAAATTTCCCCGGTCTGCTTTCTAGAATTGTGCTGGAGGGGCACCTGGTGGGCAATCATTCCTACAGTCATACAGATTTTTCGGAATTATCCCTGGCAGGGGTTAAGAGAGAAATAGAGCATACAAATCAGCTTATTAAAAAAGAAACAGGGTATGAGCCGGATTTTATCAGGCCGCCCTACGGCAGAATAACAGACCAGCAGCTTGAAAATTTGATAGAAAAGGGATACAAATTTATTAACTGGTCGGTTGATTCTCTGGACTGGGATGAAGAGTATAATAATCATGAAATGATGCTTTCCAGGATTGAAAATACCATTCACCCGGGAGCGATTATTCTGCTTCATGATGCCGGGGGAGATAGAAGAGAGTCCGAAAAGTTGCTGCCGGATTTGATTGAGAGTTTAAAAGACCGGGGATATGAATTCGTTACTGTGGAGGAACTGCTTTTTCACTGAGGCAGCTTTCAGGGTAATAAAAATACATATACTGAAAGAAATAACTAAAATGATTTTCATTAAAATCTATTGACATTAAAGTTAATTTATGGTTAAATTAAATTAACTAGGACGATGTATTCAATTTTGAGGAGGTGTTTTGATGAAATCTACCGGTATTGTAAGAAAGGTTGATGATCTGGGCAGGGTGGTGCTTCCCAAGGAATTAAGAGATACCATGGATATTGATGTCAAGGATCCCCTGGAATTTTATGTGGATGGAGATAAAATTATTTTGAGCAAATATCAGCCCTCCTGTTATTTTTGTGACAGCGTAGAAAATAAAAAGCTTTTTAAAGATAAATACATCTGTGAATCCTGTATTTCTGAGATTGAAGAGCTAAAAGAATAATTTAGTTATTTTTATCAAAAACTATTTTTTTAATTTTTCTATTTCACAGGGCAAAAACAGTCAGAAGGGGGGTAACCCCCTTTTTTTCTTTTCATTTAATTTTTATATCGTTTACTTCTCATTTTTTTGTTTTATTTATTTTTTTTAGATTGTTTGGTTTAAGATTTTGTCTAACCTGGAATCAACAAAATTCCCGAGCATTTCTTGTTTTTTAATTATACTGCTAATATTTTGAGTAATTTTTCTTATTGTCAAATTTTGTTTTAAGGTGGTCAACGGAATGAGAAAGATACCGTTTAAAATTCTGGAAATAGATGCCGGTAAAGATTCTGGGGGTAGTGGTTCCTGTCTGGAGATCCGTCTTCCGGCAGGGCTGGCTGATTTATTAAGAAATAGGGCATCTCAGAGCTGGCTGGTTGGAGGGGCAGTCAGGGACTGGCTTCTGAATGAGGACCCTCAGGATTTTGATTTTTTGCTGGCAGGAATGGATTATCGGCAGCTTAAAAACAGTCTACCCGGGATTAAAAAGGCTGGAAGCAGTTTTCCAGTTCTGCTATATCAGGGATTTGAAATTAATCTTGTATCTGATTTTCAGGCATTATCCCGGGAACTTTCCCGCCGGGATTTTACTGTCAATTCTCTGGCTGTTGATCTCCAGGAAGGCCGGATTAGAGATCCGGAGGGTGGATTTTTTGATATTAAAAAGAAATATTTGCAGGCTATTCCTGGCTCTCTGCAGACAGATCCCTGCCGTCTCTATCGAGGCTGCCGGATGCTGGCTGAGCATCCGGGATTTGAGCCCACAGAGTTTACCCTGACAACCTTCAGGAAAATTTCCCGGGAAAGGCTGATAGAAGTTGCCGGGGAAAGAATCCATCAGGAACTAACCCGGGTTCTAACTGCCAGAAAACCGGAAATGTTTTTCGCCACACTGCTGCAGGCTGAAAAAATTGATGTCCATTTTCCGGGACTGGCTGATAAATATCTCCAGGGATGCTGGCGGCTGAAGCAGCTCAGGGAATTTACCTCCCGTCTGGATATGGCTTTTGCCGCCCTGGTGCTGGATCTGGCGCTCAGCTCTGAAGAGCTTATCAATACCTGGGAAAAGAGTATTGCTCTTCCCGCAAAGTGGTTAACTGCAGCCCGGCTGGCTGGAGAACTGCTTGATATTCTGAGATCCTGGCGCAGTCAGCCTGCTGAAAAAATCCTGGAACTGCAGGAACGGGTGGAAAAAGCCAGTTTTTCTCTTGAGGACCTAATTTTTCTGGCAGTTTCAGAGGATCTTAGGGTAAAGAGCTCTGGATCTGCCCGTGATTTTATTATTGATTATCAGAAACTTGCTGATATTCTTGCTGAAATGGAGCAGGAAGTTACCGGGGTTGATTTGCTGAAGGTGATGGAACCCGGACCCGAACTGGGAGAAAAACTTCGCCGGCAGCGTATTAAATGGCTGGATACGCATCTATAGCTTATTAACTATACATTAAACCTAAAATGTGTTAGAATTAAAATGATCTTTCTATCAGTAATAAATATCGCAAATCTATAACTGCTTCCGATCAGTAAATAAATAGTTTAAGTAAATCTGCAAATAGATTATTAAAAGGATTAAAAAATACCAAAAAGAAGTGAGCTGCTATGAAAAAAAATTATTTAATCTTAAAATCACAAAAATTCCTGCTGGCATTTCTGATTATTTTTCTTCTATCTGCAGTTTTTGTTTCTCCTGTGGCTGCTGCCTTTTCAGATTATGAAAAGGATGCCGCCGAAATTAATCTGGAAAGGCTTGGGGAGAAGTATGATCTGGAAGAACTGGATGATGATCATGAATTAAACATTATCCTGGCTGACCTTCAGGAGATTGTCCAGCAGGAGCATCCAAAGCTGGAATTCACTCTTCATTATGCCGATACTGATGTGGTTAACGGTCTTTATATTGGTAATGGGAATATTGTTTTGTTTTCCGGGCTGGTAGATATATTATCCAGAGATGAAAGAGCTGCTTTAATAGGTCATGAGATGGGCCATGGAGTTGAAGGTCATTTAGATGCTAACCTTAGACGCAATATTGGATTCGGACTGGGCCGACTGGTTCTGGACCGTATTCTGGGTCAGGATGCTTCCTCCAGCAGGTTTTATCAGGTTTTTGTCAATTTAACATTTAATTTAATGGATCGGGGATTTTCCCGGGAACAGGAAAAGGAAGCTGATCTTTTTTCTGTAGATCTTCTTTATTCCAGTCAGAAGTATCAGATGGCAGGAATGATAGGACTGCTTGAAAGCACCCAGGAATTGCAGGGGAGAAGACCTCCGGAACTTCTGGAGCTGTTTAATACCCATCCTAATCCCGAAACTAGACTTGAATATACCAGCGAAAGGATTAAGGAGCTCGAAGCTGAGGGTAATTCTAGAATTTCAAGATGATTAATTAAAACTTACAAATGAGGTGAATAAAATGGCTCTGGATATTTCCAGATTAATTCAGCTGGCAGTGGCAATGCTGGTCTTTGGGGGCGCCTGGTTTTATCTAACTGTTCGCAGATTGAAAAAGAATGGTAAAGAAGAGGCTGACGCCAAAAAGCAGGCCAGGCAGGAAGCCATCAGGAAATCTGTTATCTTTGGAGTTTTTTACATGGTCCTGGTACTGGCTAATATTATTTAAAAACTGCTGGATAAAATATTACTCCTGAATTATCTACTGTCAGGAGGCTATCCCTGTTTGAAAAGCAGTTTATTCTTTATTTCATGTATATTATTATCTGGTTTGCCTTGATTATAGTTGATAAGTTTGATAAAGTATAATTGTTGTCAAACATGTTATATTATTAACAAGACTATCTTCTAGAATTATAAGTGATTCTCCGCTTATTCTTCCCTAACTTTCAGAAAACTGCCTATATTTTTTACATAAAGGCTCAGGAAAATTCTATTTTGATTTGCAGGTTAATTTGATTATGATATAATAATAACAAGATTTTGCCGGGATAAATAGGCCAAAACATCTGGAATAAAAGGAGGATTAAGTTGATGTCAAAAAGTGTCAAACTTTTACTTGGAATTATTGTGATATTTTTCTTTATTTTTGCTGCCAGCTCAGGCCAGCTGATCCAGGCGGAGGAGCCGGGCCTGGAAACTGAACTGGAAGGTGACAGCTGGCTGGGTGATGTTCTGGGAGAACTTCGGGCAGATCAGGAAAAACTGACAAGCAATATTGAGGAGTTTACCCTGCCGCTTTACTTTTTAGAAAATTATCTGGCCAGTATTATTCCAGCAGTTCGGGAACCGGGTGATTATAAAATTCACAGCCTGCCTACCCGGGAAGGTCTTTTTGAAATTGAAGAAATTGAGCAGCAAGCCCTGCAGTTTGAAGAGCAGCCGGAAGAATGGCAGCAGGGCGACGAATGGGTATGGTACTTCCAGGATGATGAAAGGTATGTAGAAATAATTTTAACCTCTCTTCAGATAGATTTTGTGGAGGAACCCGGCCGGCCCATGCTGGGTAGAATTATTTTTGATCTGGAATATAACACGCCTGATTATACCATCACAGGAACAATTAACCTCTATGATGACCTAGATGATTTGGATTTAGATATCGAACTGGATCACTTTAATGCTGCCTTTGATAAAATATCAGCTCAGATTAACATGAATTTACT
The DNA here is from genome assembly GCA_003554685.1 of Halanaerobiaceae bacterium. GTDB lineage: Bacteria > Bacillota > Halanaerobiia > Halanaerobiales > Halarsenatibacteraceae > T1SED10-84. The sequence goes on along the minus strand of PWHA01000074.1, from coordinate 299 downwards.
GGAGAGAGAGGAAAATAGATTTCGCTTTACCGGAGATCTTTTTCTTCCTGGAGTAAATTCCAGCGGGGAGCATTATTTTATTCTGACTGACCGTCCCTTGGAACTTCCCCGGGTCCAGCCGCTGTATCTTGACGAATATATTTTTAAAGGATATGTTGGCACCGAGAAATTTGCCATTGAAGGTTCTCTCTGGATTTGCCGAAGTTCAATAGTTATGGACGGATATACAGTAATCTACTAAAAATAGCTAGAAATATAAACTAGAAATATAAAATAGCAGAAAAAGAAAATGCCTGGGT
>PWHA01000035.1 GCA_003554685.1 Halanaerobiaceae bacterium | reverse complement strand
TATTAAATTCTTGAGGCATAATCCCGATCTTTCTCTTTATCTTTCCAGCATCATCAGTTATATCATATCCAAGAACAGCTGCTTTGCCTGAAGAAGGAGTTCTCAAACACTCTAATATCTCAACAGTTGTTGTTTTTCCGGCACCATTAGGGCCGACCATAGAAAAAACCTCTCCCCTTTTTACTGTAAAAGAAATGCCATTAACTGCTCTGGTTCCATTATAATTCTTAGCCAGGTTTTTAACATCAATCACAATATCTTTGTCCATATATATAACTCCTATTTTTTTGATATATAACTAAATTAACTTTCAATAATCGTACTTCAACGTTTGAGTATTATTTCCTTCATAATTATACTATATATTTATGATAATTTTTAATATTTTGCATAAGCAATGAGAGCAAAATCACTTTGGAACTCATTATTTTTATTGACCTTCTCGTAATCAGCTGGCAAATTAGCTCTTATTTTCGGATCTTCTCGTAATCATTTGGTAAATTAGCTCTTATCTCCCGGGAAAGCAAACTTGATTTTTAGCTTGAAATAGTTGAAGTCACGGAAACCAAAGGCGCTTCTTTTAATCTCTTTAATTTTGTTGTTTATTCCCTCTAGTAAGGAAGTGTGAATTTGATGCCTGGCATAACTTTTGTTCCCAGGCCAGTGTGATGTAATTTTCGACTTGACTTATTTGAATTAATATTATATGATACATACATACGGTTGGTATGTCATGTTTCATAATTGTTTGTCGTGGTTTAACAACCTGGAGGTGATAACAATGGGGAAAATGGATACTAAGAGTGAACTTATGGAAGCCGCACTAAAACTATTTGAGGAACAAGGTTACGAAAATACTCCAATTAAGGAAATCCATACAAAAGTAGGGGTTTCCAAAGGCGCTTTTTATCATTACTTTGATTCAAAGGAAGATATATTAGAAGAAATTGCCTTAGATTATTCGAACGAAATTATTTGGGGGTGTAAAAAAATTGCCAACAATAAAGACCTGGCTGCTTATAAAAAGTTAGAGGAAATAATAATTTTGATATGTAGATTTAAATTAACTCCCCAGGAAAAACGAGATCAGTTAAGTTCTGTAATTATTAACCTCAGAAACACCAAGCTTCGAGAAAGCATTTTCTATAATCTTAAAGAGGAAGTTATAGCACCTCTCAAAATGGTGCTTTCTCAGGGAGTAGAAGAGGGTACCATGGATGTTCCAGATAAATATCAAATGTCTGAAATTATTTTTTTTAACATCAGGGCATTATATTACTCACTTAGAGAACTTTTTAGTTGTCTAAATAAAGACAACGAACTAGAGAAAGAAGAGTTTGGAGATGAACTAAAACGAAAGATTGCAATTTATGAGGAGATCTTTGCTCGTATTCTTAATCTTAAAAATAACAAAATAGAACTTCAAGAATTAACGAGATTATAATATTTTTTTTCATTCCGGCATACATTCAGTCGGTATGTTATCCAATGTTAAGATGATTAAATCAATTTAACTGAGGGGTGATTACACTGAATAAATGCAGATTTATATGTGAATTAACTGAAGCGGAGGAAAGCAAGCTTGGAGACTTAGGTGGAAAAGCTGTTAATCTTGCCCGGATGATTGCAAGAGATCTGCCCGTTCCTCCAGGTTTTGTCATAACAAGCAAAGCTTATGAATACTTTATTAGGAAAAATGACCTGCAGGACAGGATAACAGAATATATGAAGAAGATTGATGGTCAAACCACTTCAAATAAAATCGAAGAGATTTCCAATCAAATTAAGAAGGAAATGCAGTCTGCCTCAATGCCTGCCTGCCTCAAAGAAAGAATAGACAGAATATATGAAAAGAATGAGCTGGATTTTAAGGTACCGATGGCGGTAAGATCATCCGCCACAGCCGAGGATATGCCAGAAAGTTCCTTTGCCGGACAGTATGATACCTATCTCAATATCAGGGGCAAAGAAAGACTGCTGGAGGCCATAAAGAAATGCTGGGCCTCGCTCTGGAATGCTCGGGCTATAAGCTACAGACTGGAAAAGAGAATAAATTCTGATGAAATTAGCCAGGCGGTAATCGTGCAGCAGCAGATCGATGCCGACAGGGCCGGTGTTCTGTTCACAGCCAACCCTCTTAACGGACGGCGCGACAGAATGCTGATCACCGCCTCCTGGGGGCTGGGCGAATCTGTGGTGAGCGGTGATGTCAATCCTGACAGATATATAGTCGAGCGACCCGGAGGGGAAACTGTCGAAATAAACGTGAATAGAAAAGAAGTAATGACGGTAAGAAAAGAGAATGGTGTGGAAACAGTGGAGGTCCCACCTTCCCGTCAGAAAGAACAGGTTTTAAGTGAATCCGAGCTGAAGAATCTGATGGATTACGGTGAAGAGCTCGAGGAGCTCTTTGCCGTACCCCAGGATGTGGAGTGGGGGATTTCAAATAACGAAATTTATCTACTGCAGTCCCGCCCTATCACCTCCCTCTTCCCCCTGCCGGAGAAGTCCACACTTGAGGGTAACGACTACAAAATTTATATGAACTTCAATATCTTTTCCCAAGCCATGAAGGAGCCTTTTACACCCCTGGGTGAAGCATTGATAATGGTAATGATGAAGATTCTCAATGAATTTATGTGGAGAAATTCTCAGGGAAAGATACCGGGCTGGTACAAATACGCCGGAGGCAGAGTTTTCTTTGATATGACTAAGATTCTTCCCTACCAAATAATTCAGAATAATCTTGAAGAAAATCCGGCCGACAAGGACCCCAAAACCACAGAAATTCTGCTGGAAGTAGCGAAAAAAAATAAGGAAAAACTGTCCGAAATTAAATTGTCAGGAGGGCAGTTGGTGAAATACCTGCTCAAGAACTTAAATCCTGGCCTGATTAAGCTCACACTTTCATTTATTAGAAAGTACCGTTATGCCCGGAAACACCCCGATCGTGCCAGGGAAAAGATTCTGCAGCTGGAGGAAGATTTTCTGGCCGAACTCAGTGAAAAAAGGAACCAACTGAACGGAAGAGAAGAAAGACTCAAATTGATAGAGAAATCGATGACATGGTTCATGAAAACCAGTCTTATGCAGATAGCATATGCCACCCCCTCTTCCACCTATCTTGAAAAAGTGGAAGCTGTGCTGGAAAAACACAATCTGGAGACTGATATTCTCAATGATGTGGAAAAATGGCTGCCCCACAGTGTAACCACCGAGATGGGTGTGGATCTGCAGAAAACTGCCCGCAAAATCAGTGAAGAAGATAAAGAGTTGAGCACCGATGCTGAGGAGATTGAAGAATTTCTGGGCAAATACGGTCACAGAAAGTCCATCGAACTGGATGTGGGCATACCCACCTGGGCGGAAGATCCAAAATATGTGCTGGATCTAATCCGAAGCTATATTGACAATGATAGCTACAGGTCGGGACTGAAAGAATATCATTCTGGCCGGCAGGAGGCAGAAAAAGCCATAGATGAAATCAGAAAAAGGCTTGAGAATGAAGCCGGGTTTAAAACCGCCAAAAAAGCAGAAAAAATGCTGCTGGATTTCAGGAAGCTCTTCGGTATGAGGGAGAGATTTAAGTTTTTCCTGCTGAGAACCTTCAAAGTTTACCGGGAAATGATGCTGGAAATAGCCCGGGAAATGCAGGAAGAAGGAAATATAGATGAGGTGGAGGATATATTCTTCCTCAAGTTCTCGGAGATAATCGACAAAAAGGAAAAAAGACAGGAACTCGTGCAGAAAAGGAAGCAGGAATACAGCCGCAACAGCAGGATCAACGCTCCCCGGGTTATGATGAGCACAGGTGAAAGCATATATTACTCTGACAGTAAAACAGGTGATGGTGATCTGCAGGGCATCGGTGTCTCGGCCGGTATAGCCGAAGGCCCCGTGAAAATTCTACATGACCCAGAGGAAGGATCCAGTCTGAAATCTGGTGATATTCTGGTCACCAAAGGAGTCAATCCGTCCTGGACACCGTTGTTTTTGACCATAGAAGGTTTAATCATGGAAACCGGCGGACCCATTTCTCACGGCTCGGTGGTGGCCAGAGAATATGGTATACCCTCGGTGGCTGGTGTTGACAGGGCTACAGAAAAGTTGAAGGAAAACCAGATTGTCAGGGTAAACGGAGAAAAAGGGACAATTGAGATAGTAAAAAACTAAGTCCACAGAGGCTTGAGGGGGGAATCTGATTGCAGCCAAAAAGCGGAGAAAAACCAAAATCTATCAGAAAAATTATCATCCTGCTGGCATTTATTGTGTTTATGAATGGAGTTGGGAGTGGAATCGTCTTTCCAATTTTACCACTTTTGGGACCTGTGTTGGGTATTTCGCCCTTCTTTTTAAGCCTGACAATTTCCGGAAGCAGTATTTCAAAACTGGCTTTTAATTCTGCAGCCGGTTATATAATTGACAGCTGGGGAACTCACAAACCTTTAGTATTAGCCATGCTGATAAAATCCATTGCTATGGCATTTCTCGCCTTTGGAATTTACAGTCCAATTCTCCCCGGTTATATTTTCTTTTTAGCCCGTCTTTTGTATGGAATTGGCTCATCTCTCATCATTATTGCAGTCTATGCCCTGATATTTAAATTAACAAACATGGACAACCGAGGCAGCAGGACGGCATATATCCGTACCGCTGGCCTGATTGGTGTTCCTGCTGGGCTTGTTCTGGGAGGAATTATTTCTGGAATTACCAGCAGTCCCTTACTAACATTGCTTGGAGATTTTTCCCCTCCTGAATTGCGAGGAAGAACAATGAGCATTTATAATATCTTCGGTGATATAGGTGGAATTTTGGGGCCAATATTTGGTGTTAACATGGTTGAATCGTTTGGTTTTAAAATAACTTATGG
>PWHA01000098.1 GCA_003554685.1 Halanaerobiaceae bacterium | reverse complement strand
CAATTGCAGAAGCTTTGGCTTCGTTTTCTAAAAATAAGGGGGTGCCAGGAAATTCAGCTTCAAATTCATCCAGAATGGGCACATTTTCCCAGGTCAGGTTAGGAGCAAAAACCAGTTCTCCGCTTTCTTTATTAATCAAGCCTGGAACTGATATTCCTATACCCAGAAGCTTTTCTGTGAGGCGAAAGTTATGATTTAATATTCTATTAATTTTCCGGAAAATTTTATTAAGAGATCTGCTGACATCGTCTTTATAAAGTTCTGTTATTTTGATTTCTTCAACAATTTCATATTTAATATTAAATAATTTTATGTTGACCTGTTCTACTTCAATATTGATCGTTAACATGTAACCTTTTTCAGGAATAATTTCTAAGTTTACCGGTTTTCTACCTCCTGTCGAAAAGCCTTTCTTGCTTTCCGTAACAAAACCCAATTCAATCAAATGGTTTACATGATTGGATATTGTCGCCGCACTGTAACTGGAGGTATTTGCCAGTTCTTTTCTTGTTATAGGCTGGTTTTGATAAATCAATTTAAAAATAGCGTAAATATTGTTTTCTCCAATATCCTTTGAGGTGCCATAAAGAGAATTCATTGATTTCACCTGCTTATATTATGAGATAATATTAGCGCATTTAATAAAATTATATGACATGTAAATATTAGTTAATTGAATGCTTAATTTAACCATTAATTTAACCCTGTAACTATACTATTATCCATTTAGAGTTAAAATCCTGCAAAAAATTATAATTTTTAGAAGTTTAGTTGCAAAAAATTTGCTTGAATTCTGGCCAGGCCAGAGAGGATTAATTATCTTTCAAAACAAAATATAAAGATTTATGAATTTGATAAATATCCTGAGATTGTTTAAAATTTTCTGTTTGGCTTGATGGTGTCTTCAATTTAATTAATTTCTTACCAAACTCAGTTCCGAGCGATAGAGAGACATAATGATAAAAAATATGACAAACATAACTCCGGCTATTATGGAAAAGGTCAGAGGGAAGCCCAGCCATTCAGCCATGTTTACCCCGAAAAGCGGTCCCAGCATTCCGCCCATATCACCAAATACCCGGTAAATTCCCAGGGTTCGGCCCCGCAGGTCCGGCCGGGAAACATCACCCAGCAGGGTGAGCAGGGGACTGCTCATAATGCCCGAACAGGTGCCCAGCAGCAAAAGCCCGATAACTATCATGATTAAAGAAGGCCAGACAGCCCAGACTATAAAAGCCAGAGCTCCCAGAAGGGCTCCTGCCAGGCTGTAGGCAGTTCTGGTATCGGCATTATCAATGAAACGCCCCAGTATTAAAGTAGAAAGCCCCTTGGTGAACATCATAACTCCCATCAAAAGCCCGCTCATACCCTCAGGCTGCAGACCAAAAATATTGACATTATAATGCTGAACATAAAGGGCAGTTGTGGCCAGAAATACTCCCTGGACTGAAAACCATTCCAGCATATTGCAGACCGATATTTTCAGCACCCGGCTGTCTGAGATTGCCAGTTTAACCGCCTTAACAGGACCCACTACAGATGCTTTTGCAGTGGTTTCAATTCTGCGGGGAATCAAATAATAGGCAATCAGAGTGAAAATAAAAAGAGAAGCAGCAGAAAAAATAAAAGCCGCATTGTAACCAAAATAATCCGACAGCAAACCTCCAATAAACAATCCAGCAGGCAGACCAAAAAGACCGGCAGTACGGATATAGGCGGTTCTGCTGCCCCGGTTGCCGGTATCAGTGAGATGAAACATCAGGGCATATACTGTTATGAAACCAAAAGCCGAGCCAATTCCATAAAAAAAGCGGGAGATGAAAAAAAGATAGCCGGGAATAACCGGGCTTATGGTCGAAAGTGAAAATCCTGCCACACTGAGAGCTTTAATCAAAAGGCCGATAATCAGCGGCCCCCGGCAGCCATACCGGTCCACCAGCTCTCCTACCGCGGTATTGAAAATAACCCGGGAAATTCTATTCCCGGAAATTATCATGCTGATAAAAAAGGGTGAAACCCCGAGGATCGGCCCAAGCAGTGGAATAATGGGAAAAGCGACTCCACTGCCCAGGCCGTTGAGGAAGAAAATTACCCCCAGGAGCAGCAAAATTTTATCAGCCTGTTTCCGGGAAAACTCCGACTGAGAATCCAAGATAAAACCTCCAGCTGGGCCAGCTTTAAATACTCCAATAAAACCTTTTTTACAAGGGTTAGAAAATACTAAGGGGTGAAGCATATTATAATGAAGCGTACTAAATACTTTCTACCCCTTAAAAAAATTCAGGAAATCCTCCTGTAATCCTGCAAAAACTTCATAAAGATATTGAAGATAAAAGTTTAAAGATAAAAGGATGTTGGAAATATTAAAGATCTCATAAATTTTCTTCTTGCTCTTCTAGAGCTGCATCATCCCACCACTGACGGTGATCCCGGGCAACAAGTCTCGTCATACTTTCAGGTCCGCTGCTTCCCGGTAAATATTTTTCCGGTTTTATCTCCCTGGTATCAATGAATTCTCTCAATTGATCGATAAACAGCCAGGAATTTTTAACTTCCTTCCAGTGGGTAAATAGACTCTGATCCCCTCTAATTAACGCTGCCAGAAGTTCTTCGTAAGCCTCTGGAGTGCTCTGTAAATCTCTGGGAGCTTTATGACAGAAATCCATAAATACCGGTACAATCTCATTCTGGCTGCCGGGCTTCTTGGCATTAAACTGGAGTGACACCCCTTCTCTGGGCTGAACCTTTATTATTAAAAGATTGGCCTCAGGCTCATTGTTATCCAGAAAAGAAGGATGAAAATCGGACTTGAACTGAATAAAAATTTTGGTGTTCTTCTTCTCCAGCCGCTTGCCCGTCTTTAAGTATATGGGGACCCCTCTCCACCTCAAATTATTTATATTAAATTTAACAGCTGCAAAAGTTTCAGTACTGGAGTCAGGCTTAATCTTGTCTTCCTCCTGATAGCCCGGGATGTATTTTTCTGGCCGTTCCAGTTTGCTGTATTGACCTAAAACCAGGTTATCTTCTAAATTCAGCAGGGGGGTTTCAGCAAGTGATTTCAGCAATTTAATCTTCTCTTGCAGAATAGACTCGGTTGCCATATTCTCAGGAGGTTCCATAGCAATTAGTGCCAGCATCTGCAGCAGATGGCTCTGGATCATATCACGAAGTGCTCCGGATTTATCATAATATTTGCCCCTGCTTTTTATTCCCTGTTTTTCTGTTGAGATAATCTGAATATTATCGATGTAATTTTTATTCCAGATTGGCTCAAAAATCATATTGGCAAAGCGCATTGTTAATATATTCTGGATCATTTCTTTACCTAAATAATGATCAATCCGGTAAATATTATCCTCGGGAAAAACCCGGTATATTTTACTGTTAAACTCAACAGCTGACTCCAGGTCATACCCGAAGGGCTTTTCTATAACCAGCCGGGGCCAGTCAGCACCATCTGACCCTGCCAGGTCAAAGTTATCCAGCTTTTCCGTAATTAGCGGGAAGAATCCTGGAGCTGTGGCCAGATAATAAATCCTCTGTCTGGAACTTCTGTATGATTTTTCTTTTTTGTCCAGTTTTCTGCTCAATTCTTTGTATCCCGCCTCATCTTCAAAGTCAATCTGCAGATAATTCAGCTTTTTTGCAAATTTCTCCCAGAGAGCTGTTTCAAATGTTTCCGGCAAAATTTCCCGAACAGTTTCAGATAGATTTCTTAAAAATTCAGCTCGATTCTCAAAGTGATGGTCGGCACCAAGCAGAAAAAACTCCTCAGGCAGCCGACCGCGTTTAAATAATTTGTAGAGGCTGGGTATCAATTTGGTCTGACTTAAGTCTCCTGAAGCTCCAAAAATAACTAATTGCAGCGAGTCAGTTAATTTATTGTTTTTCATTTTCATTGCCTCCAGACTATTAATGGCAAAATATTTATTCCTTATATTTGATTTTATAAACCCGGTTAACTTAAACCGGCAGATTTATTTCTCAGGGTTTATTTCCGACACCTTTTATTTCGAACATCCTATAAAATTCTTACATAAAACTCATAAATAATTTTTAGCTTAAATCTCAGGAATACCGGCCTCACAGGGCACATCAGTCTGACACAGGCCACAGCCTGCAATCTCCACACCATAACTGGCCGGATCTATATATTCTTGCTGGTAGAACGAGCACTGCTCCTTATCGTGGCCTTCTTCGGTTATGGCTCCTGCCGGGCATCTCTCCCTGCATTTACCACAGCTATTCCCGCTTAAAAAAGAACAGTGCTGCTGATGACTAGAATATTTTCTCGCCGTGGGTTTCAGTCTGACCCCTGCAATTACACTGCCGCAGCGCATGGCTTTGCCGGCTGGAGTTATCAGACCATCGCAGAGACCAAAGGTGCCCAGTCCTGCAGCATAGGCAGCATGTCTTTCCGACCAGTTGGAGGCCATTCCCGACCGGGGACTTTCTTTTCTGGCAAATTCATCTCTCAGCATGGGGGCAACAGCTTGATAACCCTCATTCCGTAAATACATAACTACCTGCTCTCTCAACCTGTTATTAAACTTCTCCCCGCAGTTTCTGGTATGAGCCCAGGCCCGGGAGGGAATTTTATCTTCCCTGACATTGGATCTTCGGGTTTTTTCTGAGATGGGCAAAATCCAGCTGATTACAGTAACATTTTCTGCAGCCATATCAGCAGAAAAGCCTCCGGCAATTGTTTCTTTATCTTCTCTTTCTTCTTTATTTTCTTTATCTCCTTGAAGTTTTTCCAGCCACTCTAGAGGAGTCAGGTGAAAATATCCAATAATATCCCTGTATCTTGCAAATAAAGGATCACTGCCCCCGGCAAATCCTACCAGCGGCTCAGAAAATATCCTCTCATTATCAAGATGAACCAATCTATTGGCTTTATCAGTTTTAACAAAATCCTCAATTTCACTGATAATTTTTTCTGACAGCTCTGAATTGAAATCTCTCATTT
>PWHA01000107.1 GCA_003554685.1 Halanaerobiaceae bacterium | reverse complement strand
TTACACATCGCGTCAAGCGCGAAATGTAAAGGAGAGCTTTGATCCTTTGAAGCTTAAAAATTAATCATTTTGAATGCTTATACATAGATCCGGGCAGTACCCAAGACAAAAAATGCCTGCATGCCTCAAAATCGAGAATTTCTTGAGGTGAAATGCTGTAATAACAACACGTTGCTGGTCTCAGAGACCTGGGTCACCGCATTCTTATGGCAATGAAGATTTATGTGCCAAGCCGCTTCATAGAATACAAACCCTCAACCCCGCCAACCGGAGTAAATTTGCGCTCATCTTTTGACTTAAGCAGATGCTTGACCTGGTCAAAGACTTCCTGGACAAAGTCTTTTCCGCCGATAACCCCGGAATCTGTAAAATACCGGCATCTGTACCTGAACCTCTCTGCTCTGGATATCTTGTAGCCTTTCTTCCTGGCCTTTTCCACGATCTTTTTATCCATGACCTTGCCTTTCCCGGCATCCACAGCGCCTGTTTCATAGACGAATTGCCTGTACTTGCGGACAATCTCCCTGGGGTTAAACTCATTCCATTCCTTCATGCCAAAATCTATGGACAGCAGACCGTCCTTATTTCCGGTCTGGGTATGATAACCAAGAGAACACCAGCGGTAATCCTCGGGCTTTTTCACAATCCCGGCCCTAATTGGATTAAGGTCAACATAAGCCAGAAGATTAACCAGGCTCAGCCCATCCTGAACAATCATGGACTTGAATCTATCACCCCAAAAGAAGCCTCTACGGCCATACTTTTTATTGAAATATCTGGTAAATCCCTGCTTGATGTCCTTAACATAAGCGCCCAGGTCGGTCAGTCGTTTGCGGTAATCTGAAATAAGCAATCCCGTAACCTTGATCCCATCACCATAATATTTCTGCAGCCTTTCCCTGATCTCATCATCAGTCGGCTCAGACTCTGGATACATGCGGACTACCAGATGAAAATGATTTCCTAAAAGTGCGAACCCAAGCACATCAACAACGTATAGTTGACTGAGCTTTTTGATCAGCCCAAGCAGAAAGTCATTGTCCCTGTCCTTGATGGGGAAGCCCTGCAGGGCTGTCCTGGAAACTATGTGGTAGATAGTAGGCTGGTTGTCTCGTATAAACCTGGCTATTCTTGGCATGGTGAACCTCCTGGAAGGCTTGTGTTTGCTGGGTTGAAGATATTTTTAGCAGAGATGATGTTGTTTGTAAATAGGAACCTGTCCCTTTGATTTCTCTTTCATTTATTCTTGTGTGCTCCTTTGTGATGTGATCACCATCAGTAGTGGCATCCCTCCATTTTATCTCAATTGCATTGCTTCCCTCGAGGCAGTCAATTTCAAATGTTTTTGGTCTAACCCCTTCAGTATTGGGGATTTTTAACGACCCAGAGTCAGGGAATGTTCGCAGAAAACAGACTTTGGTAGCCTCTTCCAAGAATGATCCGGCGTATTTGTACAAGAAACGGCCCTTATTCTGGTAGATGTCGATCAAGCGCCCCTCTTCATCTGTGACACCAAGGACTTGATACACGAGGTAATGTGAATGGTCATCACTTTCCATTTCCTCGACTCGTGCATCTATCTTGTCCTTTAGCGCCTTTGCATATTTATCGGCTAAGGCTCTCAGTTCCTCTTCAATAGTCATATCTACCCTTAATGTTTATGGAAAGCTAACGACCAAGCTCACTGGTGGCTATGGAGCGTAGCGGAATAGCCATCCAGTGAAGCGTTTTGTTCGGCCCTCTTGTTCTTCAATAATTCACGTAATTCAACCAATGTTACCATACAGTCAGCGTGTAATGCATAACCGGCAAAACTGGCAACATAAAATCTAAGATCAAAATTGGGCGAGCGATCATATGCTTCAATTTCTGGGTCACTCAAGATTGTATGTAACTTAAGGCTTCGAGGATTATGATTAGCCAATACAAAGATTACTTCAGGTTTGTCATTAGCGGCCAGCTTGATCCTTGTCCAATTAGCGACATGGTTGAAAGTCATCAACCCGAGTTCATCCAGTTGGTTGAACTGCATCTCCATCGTTTCCAGCAGGACTTTGTATTTATTACTATTAGAGACCAGTGCATCAATATCCTGTAAATGTTTGAGAACTCCAGCATTGCCGCTTAAGGCATCATCGCCATATTTCATTTCGATTAATGCCGGTCGGCAGTTATTGGTGCTTTTTCGCTGTGACGCAAGCCAGCGTAAAGCCAGAATATCAAATCGAGCTCCAAGATTGGAATCAGCAAACTCAATATCCGAAACAAAGTATTCACTCTGATTTGAAATGGTCGAAAAATTATTTTCTCGGGCGACTATTTGTTGAAACTCTCGTTCTGGCTTGCTGTATTTGGAGAAATAGAAATCCATTATTCCTTTGAGGTCTTGAAATGAGCTATTCCACAATCTTCCCGAATCTTGGCTTTCAATAATGTCCGGTAAATCAGGACTTGGCAACGTTGATTTATTGTACTTAGTGTCGAAAAATGCACTATAAGAACCATTGCGCTGTTCTTTTATTCGAAGAATGTTTCCGCCCCGGTAGTAGATATTGATGTAGTCCTTACGAATTGACAACATGAGCGTATGATCCCGTTTTACTCGTTCGAGTATAGGGTGAAGCAAGCCATTTTGATTCAACAGATCATTCATAAAAGTTTGAGACAATGCCCTCATTTATACCTCCCACCATTCGCCATCATTATGAGCCTCCACATTGGGAAACAGATCAGGATATTTCTCGGGGAAAAAGCTGTGAATTGGGACTACTTTGCGCGGGTTGATCGCTGATACCAGCTTTTTAAGCTCGCCCGGACTGGCGTGCCCCGACGTATGAATGAAATGTTTCGGAATGGAATTCCGCATTAGCCAATCTTTAACCATATCGTAAGCACCTTGTTCCCAGTAACCTTCCCATTGGGAATAGATGTAGATCGCCCCAGAAAGGCACTCTCCTCGCTCAAGGTCAAATCGGTGCAAAGGGCGGAAAAGCAAGGTCGACTTTTGGGATATCTGTTGAAGCCCCTCAATAAATATACGATTTACAGAGTGGCGTTTCAGTAAATCGAACCAAGCATTATTTTTAATTTGTACACGTTGGGCTTGGGGTACATACAAAGCGACATTTGACCAAGCTGACTGAGGGAGATTAACATTGCCAGTGGCCTCCAAAATCGCTGCTGTATAGAGATCGATAATCATCTTTCTCCCTGTTCTTTTGGAAGCCCTGAAAATTGAAACGATACGGTCAATATTCTGGCCTGATGTCTGGATTAGCGCCAAACCTTCGGTGATGGAAAAGAGATGTGCAAACTGGTTTTCGATTTCCTTTTCCGTAGGGAATTGCTGCGAATCGGTGATACGCCCAAGTGAAGATCCTTCTAAAAGCAGCGTATCTATGTTTTGCGGTGGATTTTTTGTCAGACGTTCAAATAATGTCGCCTTACGTCCATGGGAACGAAAATCACCGCTGTAGAAAAGGCTTTTGCCGGCACTCTCAATCTGAAGTGCGTATGCGTCATAAGCCGAGTGATCAACCAGAAAGGGAGTTATACAAAAAGGGCCGATGTTGAAGCTTTGACCGGTTTGATAATTCCAACCCTTTCCTGGGGTGGGCCAGTTACCCGGCAAAAAAGGGGTGGCAGCTTCAAGTATCCGGCGAGCGGCGGCTCCCATGCCTACCGGAATTTTTGGTGAGATATGAGCAAGTAAACCGAAATGGTCGAGGTGTGGATGGGAAATTAAAACACCCAGAAGGAATGGATCGCTACCGTCTAATCCTGTGATATTGGGAAGATATTGGCTATGGTTGTTTTCTGCATCTAATGGTAGGCCGAAATCAACAAGTAGTCGTTGGCCGCGGCTTTCGACCTCAACGCAACTGCCACCTATTTGTTTGCTACCTCGATGAATGCATGCACGCATGGTGTTCCTATTATGTTGCCGAACGGCGCTGCGGATCAGCGGCGGGCGGGCTCGCGAGCTTGCTCGCGTGGTCGACCGACCGCTGCAGCCGCTTGATGGCCAGGCGCGAAGCGCCGGGGCAGAAAGCGGATGGGAATTCGCAGCGCCGATGGCGCGGCGCGAAGCGTCCGCGCCATCGTGGAACTGTGCCGCGCGCCCTTTGCGTCGGCACCAGTGCCTTGTTATCTGGAATAATCTCTTTCTTCTATGGTCATTCCACGCTCTTTGTAAGGGATGGCCATAACCGATTGTATATAGCTTTTCAAGCTGTATAAACCCGACCTGAAAGCTTCAGGTTCTATAATTTCTTCTATACCCCAGTCCTCAATAAATTCGTCTGGATCGTCTATTATTTCCTGAATTAATTTGAGCGCGTGGCATAGGAATGCATCTTCATCATTATAGCGGCTGCACATGGCACCAATATGGACTGTGATAATGTGATCAATATGTTCTGATAGTTTCAGTATCTCATATGACTTTTCGGTTAAATCGTTTGTATCCATAACGAGTATCCGTGAGATAACGACAAAGCTCACCGGCGGCAATGGAGCGCAGCGGAATTTCCGTCCGGTGGAGCGCCTTGTTACACCACCATCGGATCATGATTTTAACATAGCGCAGGCATCAAGGACCTTCCGTCGAATAGCCTCAAGGCGAGCTTCTGTGTCCTGCTTGCTATAGCAGGTCACATGACTGAAGTAATGACGTTGCCTATTCAGTTCGATACCAGAAAGAACGATGGCAAAAGCCAATTCATTCGCAGGGTTAGCTTCCGCTATATCCATGTTGGCGAACAACCACTCACTATATCTGGACTCGATTTTCGGGTTTAAATGTATGAGCTTTCTTAGGTCGTAAACAACAAGGTCTCGTCGACTATTTTCCCAGTCGGTAACTGTAAATAGGAACCTGTCCCTTATGTTGCGAGTTCTCGTAACAGGCTGATATGCATGTAAATAAACCGGATTTGGCGGGGTCTTCATATCTTCATGGATACCAGGGGGATATGAAGACATGCAGCATAATTATT
>PWHA01000197.1 GCA_003554685.1 Halanaerobiaceae bacterium | reverse complement strand
TCGCCAAAAATAGAGAGGGCCTGAGTTGCCACTGTTCTGGCGCTGACATGAAAAACCCCCGGCAAAAGTTCACCGGCCATCTTGTAAATATTGGGAAGCATCAACAGCAGCCCCTGGGAAGCGGTAAAGGTTGTAGTCATGGCACCAGTTGCCAGCGAACCATGGACCGCTCCAGCTGCTCCTCCCTCTGACTGCATTTCAGTCAGCTTAACCTGCTGGCCAAAAATATTCTCACGTCCATGGGCGCTCCACTCATCAACCATTTCTGCCATCGGTGAGGATGGAGTTATGGGATATATTGCTGCCACATCTGTGAAAGCATAGGCTACATGAGCGGCAGCAGTATTACCATCCATGGACTGCCTCTTGGTAGTCATTTATTGTTCCCCCCTAAATAGTTATAACTGGACTTATATTTAAATTCACATAGTTAGTCAGTATTTAGTATATCCGATTCAATTT
The DNA here is from genome assembly GCA_003554685.1 of Halanaerobiaceae bacterium. Lineage (GTDB taxonomy): Bacteria > Bacillota > Halanaerobiia > Halanaerobiales > Halarsenatibacteraceae > T1SED10-84. The sequence continues at coordinate 4,564 of PWHA01000197.1, read as the reverse complement.
TTAGTGTCAAATTATTTAAAATTCAGATATATTAATCATGCTTAATTAAGGATATAATCGGATTTTCAGCCTCTTAATGGCTTGTTTTTAATGTCAATTTCTGGATTATTAGCTAATCAAATTTTTGCAGGAAAGGTGCTATGTAAACAGCAGCTATGATTGTACCATCAATCCCATCAGTTTTAAGGTCTGGAATTTATTTTTTGGCTGACTTTTTAAGTAAATTTTACTTAAGACTGGTTTCAGAGTTGATTTTTTAGGCTGTCAGCAAGTATAATTAGTTTGGAATGGATAAGTTTTAAATGGATAAGTTTTAAAGGCAAAAAATCCAAGGAGGTAATTACATGCCCTCATCACAGGCAGAACCCTTCAAAATCAAAATGGTGGAAAAAATAAAGAAAATTCCCCGAAAGGAGAGGAAAAAAGCTCTGAAAAGTGCCGGCTACAATCTTTTTACCCTGAGCTCTGATGAAGTCTACATTGATCTTCTCACTGATAGTGGAACCGGGGCAATGAGCGACGAGCAGTGGGCCGCGCTGATGCGGGGAGATGAATCCTACGCCGGCAGCCGCAGTTATTCCCGGCTGAAAGAAACCAGCCGGGAAATTTTTGGCCACCGCTATATTCTCCCGGCCCATCAGGGGCGGGGAGCAGAGCGGGTACTTTTCCCCCTGCTGATTTCTGAAGGCCAGTATGTGATTAATAATATGCATTTTGATACCACCAAAGCCCATGTCGAGCTGGCCGGGGGAAAGGCCAAAAATTTTGTCACCCCGGAAGCTTATGATACCAGTAACTATCATCCCTTCAAAGGAAATTTTGACCTGGAAAAACTGGAAAAATTTCTGGTAGAAACTCCCCGGAATAAAATTGCCTTCATCATTGTGACAGCTACCTGCAACAGTGCTGGAGGACAGCCTGTCTCTCTGGAAAATATTAAAGCTGTTTATAATCTTGCCAAACAACATAACCTCAGGGTTGTTTTTGATGCTGCCCGCTATGCCGAGAATGCCTATTTCATCAAAAAAAGAGAAGAGGGACAGTCTCACCGTTCTCTATCCGAGATTACCCGGGAGATGTTTCAATATGCCGATGCCTTTACCATGAGCGCCAAAAAGGATGCCATTGTCAACATGGGCGGCCTGATAGGCATCAAAGATGATGAGGAGCTTTACAATCAGGTTCGCTCCCGGCTGGTTCCTCTGGAGGGCTTCCCTACCTATGGCGGCCTATCCGGCCGAGATATGGAAGCCCTGTCAACCGGCCTCCAGGAAGGCCTGGATTATGACTATCTGCAGTACCGCACCGGCCAGGTGGAATATCTGGCCGATAAATTACGGGAAAATGACGTCCCGGTTCAGTATCCTCCCGGCGGCCATGCTGTTTTTGTTGATGCTGCTGAAATGCTGCCTCAGATACCCTACCATCAATTTCCAGCCCAGGCTCTGGCCAATGCCCTCTACCTGGAAGCGGGTGTTCGAGGAGTTGAAATCGGTTCTTTTCTGCTGGGGCGGGATCCTGAAACCGGAGAGCAGCTGCAGTCACCCCTGGAACTGCTCCGCCTGGCTATTCCCCGGCGGGTTTACACCAACAATCACCTGGATGTGGTGGCTGAAGCTCTGATTAATATCAAGGAATATGCTGGAGAATTATCCGGGTTTAAATTTACCTACGAGCCGGAAGTCTTACGCCATTTCACCGCCCGGCTAAAGCCGGTTCAGCAGCGGTAGCTTTTTTCAACTGCCAGCCTTTTGCTGCAGATCATAATTTAATTCAACCTTTAAAATTAAGTGCCTCTTCGCTGTTTTTCATTTCAAACAATACTAATTACAGGGAGGAATTCATTTTGCATTACCGAAAAATGGGAAATCTGCCGGAAAAAGTTTCAGCACTGGGTTTTGGCGCCATGCGTTTTCCGGTGCTGGATGATGACTATGGTAAAATTGATGAAGGTAAGGCAGCTGAAATGCTGGATTATGCCCTGGATAAGGGCGTTAATTACATTGATACTGCCTGGAGCTATCACGAAGGAGAAAGCGAAAATTTTCTGGGTGAGTACCTGGCAGAACGAGGAGGCCGGGAGGATATCTATCTGGCCACCAAGCTGCCAACCTGGTTAATCGAAAAGGAGGAAGACCTGGATTATTACCTCGATCAGCAGTTAAAGAAATTGCAGACTGATTATATTGACTTTTATCTGCTGCATACCCTGAGTTCGGAGCGCTGGGAGAAAATGGTGGAGGTCAGGGCCGTAGACTGGCTGCTGGAGAAGAAAAAGAAAGGGGAAATCAACTATCTGGGCTTCTCCTTCCATGACGAGTATGATCTTTTTCAGGAAATAGTTGATTATACCTCCAGCTGGGAATTCTGTCAGATCCAGTACAACTATCTGGACCAGGAGTATCAGGCTGGTACCCGGGGGCTGGAGTATGCTGCTAAAAAGGGTCTGGGGGTAATAATAATGGAACCCCTCAGAGGTGGACTGCTGGCTCAGGAGCCTCCGCAAAAAGTTAAGGAAATCTGGCAGAAAAGCAGCCGGGATATTTCCCCGTCAGCCCGGGCACTTGAATGGCTCTGGGATAAGCCTGAAGTTTCTCTGGTTTTAAGCGGTATGAGCCGCCTCTGTGAGGTTGAAGAAAATATCATTACAGCTTCCGGTCTAGAGGGGCCAGGCGAACTGGATTTCGAAGAAATAAAGCTGGTAGACCGGGCTGCGGAAAAAGTTAAAGAGCTGGCTCCGGTAGGCTGTACCGGCTGTAACTACTGCATGCCCTGCCCGGAGGGGGTTTTCATACCCAGACTCTTCGACTATTATAATCAGGCCCATATCTATGATAATTATGATGAGATCAAAGAATCCTATGATAAGCTGAAAGAAAAGCAGCAGGCCAGCAGCTGTATAGCCTGCCTGCAGTGCGAGGACAAATGCCCCCAGGAACTTTCCATTGCCAGTCTGATGGAGGAGATAGCTAATTATTTCTAAGGTTCTAAAATTGGCCTGCGATTAAACCCATTATATACCAGTTATATACCAGCAGGGGAGCCTTTCAGCTCCCCTGAGTATTTTTTGCCCTGCTTGCTGCACTTTTAAACCACCAGCAGGGTAACTGCCATTATCAGCATTCCGGCAATAAAGGCATATGTCTCCCGGTGGCCTTCGCCGTACTTCTGGGAGGTAGGCAGCAGCTCATCAATCGAGATAAATACCATAATCCCCGCGACAAAGGCAAAAATCAGCCCAAAGATCAGTTCATCCAGCAGTTGATAGAGGAGTAAATAACCAATTACCGCCCCGATCGGTTCAGCCAGTCCGGCTAAAAAGGCATAACCCACCGCTTTAACCCGGCTGCCGGTAGCATAAAAAATTGGAATGGAAACAGCAATACCTTCAGGAATATTGTGCAGGGCTATGGCTATTGCTATTGAAATACCCAGGGCAGGATCAGCCATGGTGGCCACGAAAGTTACCAGGCCCTCGGGAAAGTTATGTATAGCTATGGCTGAAGCTGAAATTAATCCCACCCGGTGCAGTTCCTGGCGGTCATCACCTGCCAGAGATTCTTCCATTTTTTCCCGATCCTCTTCTGACAGGGCTTGTATCTGCTCTTCATCCCAGACATGATGGGGGTTTTCTGCTTCAGGAACCAGTCTATCTATCAATAAAATTAATAAAATACCCATAAAAAATGCCAGCACCGTTATGGCAACCCCTATATCAGAGCCCAGAGCTGCCTGCAGATCCTCCCGGGCTTCATCGAAAAGCTCCACAAAGGATATATAGATCATCACCCCGGCAGAAAAACTGAGAGCTGAAGCCAGAAAGCGGGTATCGGTTTTTTTGGTAAAGAAGGCCAGAATGCTGCCCAGTCCGGTTGAAAGTCCGGCAAAGGTGGTCAGGCCGATTGCCAGCCAGAAATTTTCCACAAAAATCACCTCACTTTATAGGATATGATTTTGGTTCTTAAGCTCCAATCTGGATTTTCTAAGTAAATCTGCCTGCACCTTATGACGGTATAACAGGACAGAAAAATGACAGAAAAATTAGCTGATAAAAGAAAGCAAAGTTTCATTTTCCAAAATCTATGTCTATCACAAATTTAAGTAAGTCAATATTATCAATCTTTCTATAGCAATTCAATAACTTGGATAATAATCCGACACAGCAATATTATAACATGATAATAAATATTAATAAAGAATTATTAGAGAAATTCAAGTTTTTCACCCGGAAAAAGAGGATTTTAGTTAAAGATGTTTAATTCTTATTATAGTAGATAAGTTTATCTAAAGATAAATAATAAAAGTTTATGGCATAACAGATAGTATAATAATTAGCTTAATAGTTTATTTGATAGATGGTATAATTATTTGATAGATGGTATAATTATTAGCCTAATAGTTTAATAGATAGTATAATGATAGTATAATAATGAGCTTAATATTTTTGATATCAGCACCGGCCTGTCCGCAGGCCGGTTTACCACTGCAATAATAAAGGAGTTTTGTGATCGTGCAGCAGTATGATTTTAAATATTTCTTTTTAAAATATAAAAAACGCTACCTG
>PWHA01000192.1 GCA_003554685.1 Halanaerobiaceae bacterium | reverse complement strand
AAACTGTGTATCCTCAAGTCCTTCTGTTGCCATTATATCCAGCATCAGTGTTTTACAGAAGACAATACTTCCAGCACCAATTATTGCAATTTTTCTCATTATTTATTTTCCTCACTTCCCGTTTGATTTATTAAACCCGGTTGTGATTTAATTAATGACAGTAGAAAATTATTAAAGCAAACCTGTTTTCCCCTTTTATAACCTGAAAACTTTATAGCCTGAAAAAACATGAGAAATTACCAGCTAATTTTCAAGTTATACATTTCTTTGTTCTGCCAACTTACATAAAATTAAGATTACTGCTCTTGAAGATATTTCATGAAAGAGTAAGCCCCGGGCCACAGGAAAAAAGCCCGGGGTCTCTCTTATTAATATTGATTTTTAGATTAAAATGGTGAGTCGGGGAAATAAAAGTCTTCAGCGTTTTCCGGAGTGATTAATTCAGAGGCAATTATAAACTCTCCTAATATTGGCGAAGGTGAATCAAAATGAAGAACTGTTATTTCGATCCCGGCAGCAATCATATCAGGAGGATAGGATACAGTAACAGGTGTTAACTCATCGCCTGCCATTACTCTTTCAATAATTTCAACCATTCCTGCGCCGCCAACTACAAACATTTCGTCTTCCCGGCCTACTTCACGAATTGCTTCTATTACGCCAAGAGCAATATCATCATCCTGGGCCCAGACAGCATCAATGTGGTCAAATCTGGTTAAATAGTCCTGCATTACTTCATAGCCATCATCCCTGTTCCAGTGGGCATATTCCCAGTCCAGTACATTGATATCAGTTTCATCAACCAGTTCCATAAAAGCATCAAACCTCTGGTCATCTATTAATGTGGGAATACCTCGAAGAACTACAATATCTCCGGTTCCATCCAGCCTGTCTATCATATATTCAGCAGAAACTCTTCCCAGTCCGGGGTTATCACCGGCAACATAGATATCCTCGATTCCTTCTTCTGCAAGACCTCTGTCAACAACAGTTATAAAAACTCCCTGTTCTTTCAAATATCTTACCGGATTGGTAAGAGGATCTGATTCGAAAGGCAGAATAATTAAAGCATCGATATTGTGAATTGCATATAGATCCTCAATATCATTGATCTGTTCCTCAGGTCCCTCAGCAGTTGCCAGAATGAAATTGTAATCAGGATACTTAAACCTCAATCTTTCTACTGTTCTTTCAGCCCAGTAATTAACTCCACCTGTCCAGCCGTGAGTTGCTGCTGGAATTGAAATACCAAAGGTCATTTCTGCTTCAGCTCTAACCGGAGTTCCCATAAATCCAAAGACGGCAATAACGGCCAGAATTAATAAGCCAATACCTGCTTTTTTCACTGTAAATCCCCCTTTTTGTGATGTTATGCTCTGAGATTAGAATCAGCCAGAATAAAACCATCATGAAACCTAAAAAAACCTGTAATTCTGACAATCACCTCCTTTGTTCAGTAATAACTCATAAACGGCTTCTGCTTCCAAAAAACCAGCTTTCCATTATTACTTGTTTCCACCTCTTTGAAACATAACAGCCCCAATGATAATCAAGCCCTGAACAGTACCGTTAAGATAAGGACTAACAAGATCAGTCAAGTTTAAAATATTACCTATTAAAGTTAATATAATAGCCCCCACTATTGTGCCCCATATTCTGCCATAGCCTCCCTTAAGGGCTGTGCCGCCAATAATTACTGCGGCAATTGCCTCCAGTTCCCACATAAGACCTGTGGAAGAAGATGCTGCCCCCAGTCTCGGCACATAAAGAATAGTAGCTATAGCGACACATAAACCCTGAATAATGAAAGTCATGGTCCTGATTCTGGAAACATTGATCGCTGAATATTTAGCCACTTCGTAGTTTGAGCCAATTGCCAGGCAGTATCTGCCAAAACTGGTCTTTTTGAGCACAATTGTAGAAATTATAGCTATAAGAGCAAAAACAATAACAGGCACTGGGATCCCAAGAATTAGCTGATAATAGACCGGACGATAAGTCGCCCTGATTCCAAAATCTAAAGATAGAGTTCCACCATCAGCCAGATAGGTTACCAGGGATCTAAAAATCCCCATGGTACCCAGTGTGACAATAAAAGGTTCTATTTTACCCTTGGTAACAAATAGCCCATTGAAAGACCCGGCCAGAAACCCCACTCCGACTGAAACAGCCATTCCTACCAGAACAGTCTGAATTCCAAAACCTAAATAGCCAGAAATGCTGTTCATTGCAATGATCATTACACCTGAAATAAAAGCTGCCATTGAGCCGACAGAAAGATCAATGCCTCCAGCTACTATAACAAAAGTAGATCCCACAGCAATTATCCCGATAAAAGCAGTCCTGGCCAGCACATTTCTTAAATTGCCGGCTGATAAAAAAGCCGGATTAATTATCGTAGCTAAAATAAATAAAAATACAAGAGCTACCAGTGGTCCTATGGCCTTAAATGTTGAATAATCCAATTTTAGATCTTCAAGTCCAAATGCCTTTGCTATTTTCATCAGACAACCCCCCTCAAACCAGTAGCATAGTGCATGATGGTTTCTTCATTCATGTCTTCCTCTTCCACTACACCGGTAATTTTTCCGTCACACATCACAACCACCCTATGGCAGAGCCCAATTATTTCCTGTAATTCAGATGATATTACAATGCATGATTTGCCTCTTTCAACAGTAAGTTCTTTAATAAAAGTGTACATCTGCTGTTTGGTCCCCACATCAATCCCGCGGGTTGGTTCATCAAAAATTATTATTTCCGGTTCAATTTCCATCAGTTTAGCTACTCCCAGCTTTTGCTGATTTCCGCCACTCAACTTGCTAACCAGCATATCGGTCCGGGGGGCTTGAATTTCAAATTTAGCTTCAGCCTCTTTATATGCTTTTAACTCTTTCTCATGATCAATGAAAGGTGAGGTGAATTTTTTTAAAGCCAGCAGAGTCAGATTAAAAATAGTTTTTTTATCTGTGAGCAAAGTTTTACCCTTGCGATCCTCAGATAAATAGGCAATATTGTGATTAACAGCATCAAGATAATTTTCTATTTTTATCAATTCACCTTTCTGATAGACCTCTCCCGATGCTTTTTCTCTTAAACCCACAACTGCCTCCAGCAGCTCGGTTCTGCCTGCTCCAACCAATCCGGCAAAACCCAGAATCTCCCTTTCTTTCAGCTGGAAGCTGGCAGATTCCACATAGCCCGGAACGGTGAAATTTTTAACCTCCAGAACAATATTATCTTTAATACCATCTGCTTTATCGGGATACATATCCTTCAATTCCCGCCCGACCATTAAGTTAGCCATTTCAGCTTCACTTAAATTATTGGACTGCTCGGTTTTAACCTGTTTGCCATCTCTAAGGACAGTAACTCTATCGGCAACTTCCTTCACTTCATCTAATTTATGGGAAATAAAAATTATACCCACCTGTTCCTGTTTTAATCTTTCTATCAGGTCAAATAAAACTTTTACTTCATCCCTGGTTAGCGACGAAGTTGGCTCATCCATAATAATAATCCTGGCTTCTTTGCGAACTGCTTTAGCAATTTCCACCATCTGCTGATTTGAGATGCTCAAATTCTTTATTCTATCACCGGGAGAAATTTTACTGTTTAACTCCCTGAGAATATTTATTGTTTCATCCTTCATTTTGTTTTCATCCAGCAGCAGGCTTTTCTTCTTTTCCTGCCCCAAAAATATATTTTCTTCTACTGTCAAATCTTCAGCAAGGTTTAATTCCTGATAAATCATGACTATTCCATTTTTTTCTCCCTCAATAATATCACCTAATTCAATTTCCTGGCCATCTAAAAATAGCTGCCCTTCTGTGGGCTGATGATAGCCTGAAATAATCTTCATCAGCGTAGATTTGCCCGCCCCATTTTCTCCTATCACCGCATGTACTTCTCCAGGATAGAGATCAAAGTTAATTTCATCCAGAACTCTGACCGGACCAAATTCCTTGGCTATATTCTTTGTTTCAAGCAGTTTATCGGCCAATGTTCACCCTCCAGATATTTCATAATGACCGTTTCATTAATTTCCCATCGAATCATCAAAGGCCAGTTCAGATGGTTTAAAATCAATATTTTTAACAAATTCGACTGCTTCTGTTGCTCCATATATCCTGTCCATTCCATCATCTTCCCATTCAACTGAAAGCGGGCCAGTATAATTCATCTCATTAAGCTGTCTGATAATTTCTTCAAAGTCAACATCCCCATGTCCCAATGATCTAAAATCCCAGCCTCTTCTTAAATCGCCAAAGGGCAGATGGGAGGATAGGATTCCAGCTTTACCATCAAGTGTGACTGCCGCATCTTTCATATGGACGTGGTAAATTCGCTCTGAAAAATCCCTCAGGAAAATATGAGGTTCAACGCCCTGCCAGATTAAATGGCTGGGATCAAAATTAATCCCTAAAGTTTCTCGATAGTCAAACTCCTGTAATAATCTCTCGGTGGTGTAATAATCAAAGGCTATTTCCGTGGGATGAACTTCAAGAGCAAATTTAACGTTGTGTTCATCAAAAACATCAAAAATAGGATCCCAGAGCCTCTTGATTTCCTGATATCCTTCAGCTATCATCTCCTGCGAAGTTGAGGGAAAAGAATAGAAAAATTTCCAGATGGGCGATCCGGTAAACCCTGTTATGATATCACAGCCCATATTTCTGGCTCCCTCTGCCAGTAATTTCATCTGTTCAATTCCCCATTCTTGAATTTTCTCTGGTTTTCCTGCTATTTCATCTGGAGCAAACCCATCATATCTTTTATCGTACCTGGCACCAACACATTGACCTATAATATGGGTTCCAATGGCCCAGCAATCCAGATTGTATTTTTCAAGAATTTCTTTTTTGTTTTTAATATAATCCATACCCCGGCCTTTATCAGCTTCAAAATGATCTCCCCAGGATGCAATTTCCAGTCCATCATAACCCATCTCGCTGGCCAGTTTGCAAATCTCTTCAAATGATAAATCTGCCCATTGTCCGGTAAAAAGTGTAACTGGTCTGCTCATTTTTT
>PWHA01000316.1 GCA_003554685.1 Halanaerobiaceae bacterium | reverse complement strand
TCCCGGCCAGTTCCTCAGCCAGTTCAGGATAAACAGCCCCAGTCAGCTCAATCAGGCCATCGATAATCCGGGGCGAGGGTCGGTTAACCTTATCCTCATCAATCAGATGCACTCTATCCTGCTGCACAGCTGTCAGGGCATCATAATTTTCTCTGGCGGCAATTTCTGCCAGCAGCTCTTCACCATCGACCTGGGGATCATGGGGGCTGGTTATATAGACATCGGGATCTTCCAGAATCAGAGTTTCCTGATCAAACATCGGCCAGCCTTCACCGGCCCGGGCCCCTAAATTTTCAGCACCTATGATATTTATTAGATCATCTATATAGGTATTAGAACCGGCCGTTGTTAAAGGATCATGCCAGATCTCATAAAACACCAGCGGCGTCTCATCTTCTCTGGTGGCAGTAAGTTCCAGAATCTTATCCAGCCTCTCCTGCATCTCAGCAGAAACTGCCTCAGCAGTGGATTGCATTCCGGTAAGCCTTCCTGCCTTATCGATCATCTCAAAGGTAAAATCCAGGGTGGTGGGGTCCTGAAAACCTGCCACTGTCACACCAAGATCCTGAAGTGCTTCAATTTTGTCTATGGGATTAATTCCAGTAGCTACCACCAAATCGGGATCCTTCTCAACTATAGCCTCAATATTGGGTTCGGTAATGGAGCCAATTGTATCTACCTCCAGAGCTTCTGGAGGATAATCGCAGAAAGTGGTTACACCTACCATCCTGTCCCCCAGGTCCAGAGCAAAAAGAAGTTCAGTAATGCTGGGAGCCAGGGAAATAATTCTTTCCGGAGTTTCCTCAAAATGCAGTTCAGTGCCAAAATCATCCACCACAGGCTCGGGATTTTCCGCCTGGGCCGGCGTTCCAGTAATAATTAGAGAAAAAATAAGCAGAGCAACCAGCAGAAATCCTCCGGTGATAGCCTTTCTGATTGTGAAATTTTTTGAGCCTTTTCCAGTCATAAGTTTTCTACCTCCTGAATTTTTTTAGAATATTTTTTCCAGTACTAAATAGAAATTCACAATAAATTAAAGACCTAATCCTGCAGATAAACCAGCCCATAAACCTCCTTTTACCAGCGTCAATCTTTCTGACCTCTACGATATAAGTATAAAGCCACTCCCAGAAAAATGACTCCCAGAATAATTCTTACCCCACTGGTAAAATCCATTTTTATCCCTCCCAGAAATTTCTCTATGCTCTAATCTTAATCAAAGGACAGCTCCACCTCTCGACATTTTCTATCATAAAAACTTTGACATTGCTAATTACTCATATCCTTTATGACAATTTTACTTTTCAGAAGAACAGCTTCAGAATAAATCTTATAATTGATGCTGATATAATGATTCAATTTTTACTCACAATTTTCCGGGAAATTAATGAAAAACTTCCGGCTGCAGGAGGCCAGACCTGCAGCCGGTGGGAGGGTGAAAAAATTAAACCCCGTCCTGAGACACAAGACGGGGTGAGTTATAAAAAAAACTGAGTTCAAGCTGCTGCAGCTTAGAAAACCCGGTTAAAATGAGTAGTTTGAAAAATTCCGGTTAATAAAAAAACAGCTGCCAGCAGGCTGAAACTGCTGCCTTATAACCCTACCCTTCTTGCTGCCGAAGGTGTGGTAGGTACATTTCCAGGCAGGTCTCCTGACTTCCAGCAATTATCCAGCTCTGCCTTCCCTGCAATCTGCAAGTGGCTGTACTGAGCGAATTTTGCTGGTAACAGTGGCGGGCCCGTTCAGGATTCTCACCTGATTCCCTATTCTCTCCCGTTTGTAAACGGAAGCACCTGAAAACGTATTTTTTTAAATTTTACTGAAAAATCTGCTCTATATAATCATTCGGTGTCAAAGTAATATCTCCTGCCTGATATTATAATTTTTATCAAAAATTCATCAAAACACTGCAATCTGAAATTGCTGAAAATTAATCTTATAATTTTCAGAGAAATTACCAGCAGTCAGCCGGTTAAATTCTCACGCCTGGGAACCGGCGGCGGTTCCAGCTTATGCCGGTTATTCTTCTGCATATCTTCAATTTTTTCTTCCAGTTCAGGAGAGAGGCTATTCCCCAGAATATAGCTGTCCAGCTCTGCATAGCTCAATCCCATTTCTCCTTCATCGGTCTGTCCTTCCCAGAGACCGGCAGAAGGCTGGCGGTTGATAATCTTAGCTGGCAGCCTCAGATAACGGGCAACTTCTCTAACCTCGGTTTTCACCAGCCTGCCCAGAGGGGCAATATCAATTCCACCATCTCCATATTTGGTAAAATACCCCACTGAAAGCTCACTCCAGTTATCGGTACCTACTACCAGATAATCCTTCCGGGACGCCAGATAGTAAAGAGCTGTCATTCTCAACCGGGGTTTAATATTGGCAGCTGCAATTTTATCCTCACCGGGAGCCAGCTGCTGCAGCTGCTTTCGCAGCAGATCAAAGACCTCACCCAGTTCCAGTTCCTGGTGCTCTATGCCAATCTCTCCAGCAGCCAGCAGGGCATCCTGACGATCCTCAGAACTGCTGTGGCATGGCATGATCAGCCCGAGTGAATCTTCCCCGCAGGCTCTTTTAACCAGAGCAGCTGTAACAGAAGAATCCAGCCCCCCGCTCAAACCAACAATGCCTCCGGATTTGCCGGCTGAGGTTATTCTGTCAGCTATCCAGTTAGCAAGATAATTCACGGCTTTTTCGCAGTCAATTTCTACCAGCTCATCAGCCATCTTTTCCCCCTTTCATTCAGCCTCAATCTAATAAAATATCTTCAACTCCCATTTCCAGGCTCTTCAAAATCTCCAGTTATGATATCCTTAATAAATCCTGATACCCCGGTGATCTGCCAGCGATCATTAACAATATTAAGCCTGAGATAATCCCGGGCTTCCAGCTCTACTCTACCCTCTTCAGTATTAAGGAAAAATTGATAATCTGCCCGAAAAATTATCTCTTCTTCGTTTTCCTGCTCGGGTATCAGGTTCAGGTCTTCCACCCCAAAAAGGGTTTCAAATTCTTCACCGACAGATTCCGCTGCTATCTGCTCCTCATCTGCTTCCCCCTCGGGTATCTGCATTTCATAAAACTGCCGAACGGTTTCCATAACATGAGATTCTGACACCATTCTTCTCAACCGGCCCAGATCAACAACTGCAGTGTCATCGAGAAGAGTTAAATTCTTTTCATTAATTGACTGATAAAAATATCGGGCAACCTCTTCAGCAGAATGAGAAGAAGTTATCTGCTCTTCAACTCCAGTTGATAAAAACATCAATGGAATCATAATAATTATTACAGCAAAGAGCAGCAACAAATGCCAGCGTCTTTTTACATTAAGCTTAAGAGTTTGTTTTAGGTTAAAAAACTTAATTCGGCGTTGAATCCCGCTTTTTTCCTGCTGGTAATCTTTGGGATCCAGTTTCAGTCTTTGACCGGAAAGCAGCTGTAATTTTCCCTGCAGCTCAGCCAGTTCCGGCCGATTCTCCGGCCGGGAAGCCAGACAGCTGTCTACCAGTTTTCCCAGAGCTGGAGCAATTTCCGGTCGTAAATCTCTCAAATTTAGTCGGCTGTCGGTTATAATCCTGTCTACAACTTCGGATTTATCCCGCCCCTGAAAAGGAGGGCTGCCGGTCAAAAAATAATACATTATCACCCCCAGCGAAAAAACCAGGGACTTTTCTCCGGCAGCAGCCCCCCCTTCAATCAGTTCTGGAGGCCGGAAGTATTCTTCACCCAGCTGTTTTTCAACATCACCATATTTTGTTAAAATTTCAGCCAGTTCCGGGGGAAGCAGTCTCACTGCCATTTTTTCGTAATTAGAAAGAGCTCCAGAAAATCTCAGCTGGTCCAGGGTAATAAATTTCCAGTCAAGTTCCTGAGCCCTGAGGTAATTCAATGTTTTCACCAGCTGCTGCCACCAGTCCAGTACCATCTCAGGATCCAGTTTCTCAGGTAAATCCCTGGGCAGCTGCTGCCAGTCTCTATCCCGGCACAGCAGATAATATCCATAATCGGCTTTATGCAGTTCAACAAAATCAACCAGGACATTCCCGGGGTCAGCAGGGTATTTATCCAGCACATCCTCTAATTCCTGCTTTATTTCATTGAGAACCCGGGAGCGGGGCTGCTTTCTGCTAAAAATGTTGCGGCCGTACAGCACCTCACCCTCCCTTTCAAATTTTTTAAACAAATTTTCTGACCTCAATAAATTGTCACCCCCTGTAAGCTGCCTGCAACAGGCCCTGTCGATTATTATTTATTTCTAAATCCGGACTTCCTTTCTTTATATCACTCCACCGGGATAAAAGTCAAACAGCGGTATTTGGTGTTTGTTTCAAGCTTTTATAAGTTTGTTTCAAGCTTTTATCAGTCAGTCTATAATATTAAATCAGGATCAGGCTCTGACCAGTTTTCAAATTCTTCTTTTTTCTCCTGATATCCTTCCCGGCCCAGAATTCCGTAGGTATAATTTTTCCCCAGCTCGACACCGGGTTGATTGTAGGTATTGATATTAAATAGTTCTCCCACAAAGGCTGTCTCCAACTCCAGCAGATAAAAGAGCTGACCCAAAGTGAAGGCCGTAACTTCAGGTAATTTTATGGTTGCATTGGCCCGTCCTCTTTTGGTCAGGGCTCTTTCGGTGGCCTGTTTCTCGGTATTGATAAGTCTGGCCAGCGAATGGCCTCCCAGATAATTCAGGCCATTGAGATCCTGATAAAGCTTCGGCATCTCCAGATTTCTTCGGTGATTTTCTACTTCGATAAAGGTAATAATTTTATCAAAGGGCCCTTCCATATAAAGCTGAACCTGGGAATGCTGATCGGTAGCACCCAGAGCTTTTACGGGAGTGGGGCCTACATTGACCCGCTCTCCCCTGCGATTGACTTCTTTGCCCAGTGATTCTGCCCAGAGCTGGCGGTACCAGTCAGCAAGATCCTTAAGAGCATGGCTGTAAGGCATCATAACCGATATTTTCTTGCCTTCCTGATAGGCAAGATACTGCAGGGCCCCGTGAAGATAGGCAGGATTTTGCCAGATATTTT